>CAZMPP010000281.1:1965-3713 GCA_964568035.1 uncultured bacterium | reverse complement strand
CAGTTCGCGGCGTTCGGCGATGAAGTCGCCGCCGATGACTTCGGCGCCAATAGCGCGCGCCGCCAGGACGTGCAGCAATCCCATGACGCCCAGGCCGATGATGTAGCAACGGTCGCCGGCACGCAGCCCGCTGCGGCGCAACGACTTCAGAACGCAGGCCAACGGCTCGACCAGTGAGGCGTCGGCAAAGGGCACCGTAGCCGGCAGCACGAGCGTATCGCGCTGGTTTTCGCGAGCGACGCGGAAGTATTCGGCGATTCCCCCGGGGTCGATCTTGGTGGCGCGCCACGTTGCGCACTGAACGTAGTTGCCGCGCCCGCATGCGCGGCACTCAAAGCATGGCGCGTGATGGTGCACGAAAACGCGGTCCCCGACGGCAAATTCGGACTCGCCGCGCACTTCGGCAACCACGCCGGCCGGCTCGTGCCCAAGCACGAGCGGCGCTTTTCGGCGGATGTACCACGCCATCACGTCGCCGCTGCAGATGCCGCTTGCCGCCGCTCGAACGAGCACGTCGCCGTCGCTCAACACCGGAACCGGCCGCTCTTCGATGCGAATGTCGTCAATGTCGTAGAGGACCGCCGCCTGCATCGAACGCGTCACGGTTGTATCATCGCTTTCATGCCTTCGCCGACATCGAGGTGCTCGAAGGCCGTGCCGATCTCGTCGAGACGATAGACATGCGAGATGAGCCGTTCCAACGGCAAATCGAGCTCGGCGATTAGCTCGTACGCGACGCGAACGTCGGCCGGGCTGAAGTGAAAAGGCGCGAGCAGTTGTACCTCGTCGTAGTGCAGGCGCGCCGCCAGAAAGTTTACGCGCGCGTCGCCCGGCAGGCCGGCAAAAAACGAGACGCGGCCGCCGCGTCGCACCAGCAATGGTGCGCTCTCCCACATCTCGACCGTTCCGGTACACTCGATAACGGCGTCGGCGCCGCGCCCGTGCGTTCGCTCGAGGATGCTGCGCTCGATCGGCGCGGCGCGTGAATCGATGCTTTGCAAGCCGAGTTCGGCGGCGAGCGTCAATCGTTCGGATCGCCGGCCAAAGAGCAGCGCGTCGACGCCGTGCCGTTGCAGCAGCAACGCATGCAGGATGCCGAAGCCGCCGTTGCCGAGCACGGCGACCGTGGAGCCGGCCTCCGGCGCGAGCAGCGCCAGCGAATGCACCACGCAGGCCAGCGGTTCCAAAAAGGCGCCCTGTGCGTAGCTAACGCCGGCCGGTTTGTGAAAACAGTTCTGGTCGACGACGCGCGGCGGCACGGCGATGAGGTCGGCGTAGGCGCCGAGGATCATGTCCGGCATCACCCGCTCGCAGAGTTCTTCCTGGCCCTGACGGCACCAGAAGCACGTGCCGTCGGGAGCGGTATGCGTGCACATCACCGCGTCGCCCGGAGCGAATGCCGTAACTCCCGCGCCCACCGCTTCGACATCGCCGCAAAACTCGTGCCCGAAGCGCGTCGGCATCGGCATCTTGGGATGACCACGGCGATAAGTTTTCAAGTCGGTACCGTCGGTGAGGGCGGCGCGGATCCGCACCACGATTCCGCCCGGCTCGGCTTGCGGCGAAGTCTCTTCGCGCAGCTCGATCTGCTTTGGCGCAACGAGCATCGCTACACGCACGCGTGCATCGCCGATCGAATGGGTTCGGGCAGCGGACGGCTCGACTTGGTCGTCGCGTCGATGGCGGCGACGATCAGCGTGAAGGCTGCGCCCGGCTCGGCCGTCCGCTCGTTGAAGAACACAGTCTTC
>CAZMPP010000281.1:0-1955 GCA_964568035.1 uncultured bacterium | reverse complement strand
CTCGATGCGCCGACGCGCTCGATGTGCGTGCGCATCCGCAGCCAATCGCTCATAAACGCCGGCGCGTGATACTCGGCCTCGACGCGAACGCGCGGCAGCCAAAAGCCGTACTCGGTAAAAACACTTTCGTAGGGAAATCCGAGTTCCGCAAAGAGCTGCATTTCAGCGTACTCGGCAAATCGCGAATAGGCGGCAAAATACATGATGCCCGCCACGTCCACGTCGGCCCACTGCACCTGCAGGCGTGCCTCGAACGTGCGCGCGCCGGCCGGCAGCGTATCGCGAAAACGAGTCAATCGTTGCTCCTTCCTTGCTGTGCGTAGCGTGCTACGGGATCGGCTTCCAGATTGACGCGCGTTCCCGCGGGACGCTCGCCCAGGGTGGTTCGCGCGAGCGTTTCGGGAATCAGGGCAATCTCGAACCATCCATCGCCGGTCAGCGCGACGGTCAGACTCACCCCGTCGACGGCGACGAATCCTTTGCTCACGACCATCGCGCACAACGCCGCCGGCAGTTCGATGCGCGCCCGCTCTCCCTGGCCTTCGGGAGCGCGCGTCAGCACGCGCGCCGTCGCGTCGACGTGACCGTACACGAAATGTCCGCCCATCCGGTCGCCCAGCTTCAGCGAATATTCCAGGTTCACGCGATCGCCGCGCTCCCGGTCGCCGAGCGTGCTGTGCGAGAGCGTCTCGGGAACGAGATCGAACGTGATGAGATCCCCGACGATGGCCGTCGCGGTTAAGCAGACGCCGTCCACGGCGATCGAATCCTTGGGCAGCGGCTGCTCGCGATCGATGCCTTCGCAGCGCAGTTCCAATCGGGCGCCTCCGGATGCCAGCGGCTCAAACCTGACGACCTCGCCGCGGTAGCCGATCAATCCGCTAAACACGTTCGAAGGTACCCGCAATCATGAGGTCGTCGCCGAGGCGCTCGAACCGATCGAATCGCGGACGGAGCTTGGTCTGGGTTAAGTCGCTGCCCGAGAGCACGGCAACGGCGCGTTCGTTCGCCAGCATTGTGGGTGCGATCGCCCAGTAAAAGCGATCGACCGCATCGGCCGCGATAAGCGCGGCGGCCAGCTTTGGACCCCCCTCGCAAAGGACGCTAAAAATGCCGCGCAGGCGCAGCGCTTCCAGCGCCGCAATCGGATCGAGCCGCAGCGCCCCGCCTTCACCCACGTAAACGACATCGGCCTTCTCACGCAGCGCCTCGAATCGCTCGCTCCGGCCGGACGGCGCCAACACGATGGTGCGGTCGTAGCCGGGCTGGTCGTCGAAAACGCGACTGGTTTTCGCAATCGGTTCGCGCTCGCACGCGACGACGCGGCGGTACGGCCTGGCGCGATGACGTGGCGGCCGCACGGTAAGAAGCGGATCGTCAACGCGCACCGTGTTGGCCCCCACCATTACCGCATCGCACGCCGCGCGCAAATCGCGCACGTACGACGCCGTGCGAGCGCCGGTCAACTGTTCGCGCACGCCGGGGCGGCCTCCGATGGCGCCGTCCAGCGACATCGCCATCTTGAGTGCGACGTACGGCTTTCGGCTCGTGCTCGCTCGCGCGAAACTCTCGATGAGCTCCCGTGCGGCCGCGTCGTTAGTTACGGCAACGTCGACGCCACGCGATTTTAAGAGCGCCGCTCCTCCGCCGTGCTCGCTGGGGTCGTGCGTGCCGGCGACGACGCGCGCGATGCCCGCTTGCAGCAACGCTTGAGTGCAGGGCGGCGTGCGGCCAATGTGCTTACAGGGTTCCAGCGAAACGTACAGCGTGGCGCCGCGAGCCTGTGCGCCCGCCTCGGCCAGCGCCTCCGCCTCGGCGTGCGGCTCACCGGCGCGCCGATGAAAGCCCTCGCCGACGACTCGGCCATCCCGGACTACGACCGCGCCGACGGGCGGGTTGGGGGCGCTGCTGCCAATGCCGCGCGCGGCAAGCTCGTAGGCGCGCTGCAAAAAGAG
>CAZMPP010000280.1:0-3733 GCA_964568035.1 uncultured bacterium | reverse complement strand
CGCCCGAAGACGGAATCGACGATGACGGCGACGAGTAGGTCGAACCGCCGCAGCCGCTCAAGGCGAGGGCGCAGACTGCGGCGATAGCGCCGAACCGGCAAAAGATTTTAAACATTCTCCGATGTGTTAAGCGTGGATGTGGTTTGCGCGCGCCGCAAGATTTGCGGCGCGCGAAAACACACGATGGCAGGTTACTGGAGACAAGAGGGTTTGCTGCTGCCTTGTCCGTTGAGGGCATTGATAACCGCGTTGTGGATCGAGGCCGGCAGCGGAACGTATTCGAGCTTGTTGACGAGCTTGTTCGCCTGGCTGCTGGCGAGGTAGTTGATCAGGGCCTGCTTGTCGGAGAGATGCTGCCCGTTATTTAGTCCGTAGAACAAGAAGTAGCTCAGACCGACGATGGGATACGCCTTCTTCGGCGTATTGACGAAGTTGCTGGGGTCAATGTAAAGGATGCACCACGGTGCGCTCGTTCCGAGCGGCTGGCCGTCGCTTCCCTCACCGTAGGTAATGGAACCGCCGTTAACGTCGTTGAAGGCAGAATCTACGGCTTGCTTATTGGTCGGGTCGGCAAAGAACGCTTTGCCGTTCTTCTTCGAGCCGGCTTGCAGCAGCGCTTGCGCTACCTTCGGATTACCCGACTTCGCCCACGCGCCTTCGAGATAACCGGTTGCAAACGGCGTCGACTGGATTGCCGCGAGTGCGCCCGGGTTACCGCTTTCACCAATGAAGCGCGAGTTGGGATCGCCCGACGAACCGGGGCCGGGCCAGGTCGAGTTCACGCCGAAGGCCCACGCCGCGCTGCGGCTCGGCCCGGCGTACGGCGGGCCGTTGTAAGGCGCGCCGAACGTTTGATTGCACGCGGTGTTGAGCTTGTTTGTGAAGAGGAAGCTCGTTCCGCTGCTGTCCGAACGGAAGTAGAAGGTGAGGCTCTGTGAAACGCCGCCCGTTACCGAGCCGCCGTTATCGGCGGTGATGGCCGGATCGTTCCAGTCGCCGATCGTACCGTTGGTAATCGCGCAGTACGTCCAGGTCGAGAGCTTGATCTTCTTGACGCTGTAGTCTTGCGGACGGTAGCCGTAAACGATCGGTCCGCCGATAGTCGGGAACTCGAACGGTTCGCCCCATCCGGGACTGCTCTGCTTACGATTCGGCACGTACCAGCTCTGATATTCCGACGACGTCATGGCGACGTCGCTGCCGGCGAAGTCCATCGGATCGGTGCGGCCGCCAAATCCGGTCGGCGTTGCACCGAGCGGAGCGCACGGGCCGGTCGGCGGGGCGCCTGAATCTTGGGAGCCGCCCTCGAACGCTTTGCGTCCGGCGCCGCTGCCGGTGAGACAGTAGTAGATCGTGCCGTGCGTCGGCGCGGCATAGAAGAGCGAACCCTGTCCCGGCGGCGCTTGCGCCTGATCGTACGTGCCGACGGGTTGATTTCCGAGATTGTAGGCGTATGCGGGGAACGTGGCGCCACCGGCGTGCAGGTCTTGCGGACCGTTATCGGCGCCTCGCATACGGCCACCGCGGTGCGCCTGTGGCGCGGCGCCCGCGTTGGGCACCGGAGCCACACCAGTGGCGCCGCCGACGCTGTTTCCGTTGCAAGCGCTGAGCATCAGCGCTGCCACGGCCGCCGGGGCCAGCGTAGCTAGGGTCTTATTCATTCGAAGTTATTCCTCATCGAGCTTGTTGTTGCATCAAGGGATGGGTTGGGATCGAACCGGCGAGTGCGATCTGCCGGTTACCGGACGCGCCTGAACCCGTCCGGAAGCTTTGGTGACGACCAGCGCGATCGGGGCGTCGAGCTGCGTCGAAGAACCGGCGATGCGCACGGACGCCTTGACGTTTCCTTTACCGGTCGCCGAATACACGTCGATGGCATTATTGAAGTCGTCGGCTACGAAGAGCGACGTCCCGTACAGAGTGATCGACGGGAAGAACGGCGAGAGCGGCGAGCGCGGCGACGAACATTGATAGTTCGTCGTGTAGACGTCTTGCAGCGTCAGCACCCGCAATGGCGCGTGATCGGTAGTGCCGCCGCTCGCACCTGAAGAGAATACATTGGCGCGGCCCTGACACGCATACGATCCGCTGCCACCGACGACGATCGAGTTAGCGATGAAGACCTCGCCGCTTGTGTCGAGTGCCACGTTGCCGGTCAGACCGGGCTGCAGCTCCGTCGTCGAATCCCATGGGATGGTGCGCGCCGGGGTCGAGCTTGGATTGCCGACGTTCGCCGCGAGGTTGGTAAAGAGTCCGTACGACGGCCCTAGCGACGTGTGGAGCGCGCCGTTGACGTAAAAGTTGCCCGAGCCATCGAGCGTTAGGCCCGTCGGGCCGGCGTAGCGTATCTGCGGCGTGGCGAAATTCCAGCCGTGCAGCGGCGTAGCGCCTCCGGAAGGCTGCGTTGCATAGGTGAGCACGGCATCGTTGCCGTTGTTTCCATCCACGTTGGTGGCGCCGTACGTTACGAAATTGCCCGCGGGATCGAACGCCATATAGAGTGGAAAGATCGTCGTTCCGCTGCTCTTGTCGGCGGCGAGTACCGCACTCGGGGGAGTATTGCCGCTCGCGTCCGGCGGATAAATCTCAACGACGTTGCCTTTGTCCGGCGTACCGCCCGACGGCGAAAAGCCTTGCTCGTTGTCGAAGTAACCGACGAAAAGATTACCGTTCCCATCGACGGCGATGCTGCGTGCGTAGAGTTTTGAATCGAGATTGAGCGTACGCTCGGGCGCGGCGTTTCCGCTGGCACTGCCGTCGTACTCGGTAACCGTGGCGCCTTGTCCGCTCTTGCTTCCAAAGTTTAGGGCATAGATCGTGCCCACCGGCGGCGGCGGCTGTTTGCCCTTGAGCGCGAAGCGCGCCCCCGTGCTGATGCTGGGGCCGTCCACCGTGGCACTTACGGTAACGGGCGATGCCTGCGAATTACCGTCGTACGACATCGTGATGCCGGACGCCGGTTTTCCGACCGTCAGCGAAGTGCCGTGGCGGCTGCCGGCGTGCAGCACGAACGCGTTTCCGGAATCGCCTTGAATCGTCATCACTACTGGAATCTCATATGGACTGGGGCCGACGATCAGTGCGCCGCTCGCGTCGTACGCGTCGAGCGTAACGGCGGAGTCGGCTTTGTGTCCTCGTTTGCCGCTCTTTGGGTCGAGCGACAGCTTGAGCGAAGCGATGACGCCGTCGAGCGAAAGCGAGAGCGAGTTGCTGATTTGCACCGTGCCGTTGCCGCCGATCTTGGCCTTTACCGTACCGACGGATAGCACGCTCCCAGTTGCGTTGCGGCCGGCGTACGTCGTGACGCTGAAAAGATCGTCGCCCGGCGAACCGTCGGCGGTGCCGTTGCAGAGGCTTTCGTCGCCGCTCCGGCTGCAATCGTGAGCACCGGCGAAGGTCTCGATGGTCGTCGCGTTGACGCCGGTTACGCCCTCGCCGTCGACGGAGACGAGTTCGATTACCAGCGATTGCGTGTTGGGAGAAACGTACCCGGGCTGGATGCCGCCCTTACGCAACGGGACGTCAACCTTAACTTTAACGCTGACTAACTTGGTCGGCGGCGGTCCCGAGCCGCCGCCCGAGTTGACGATCGGGCCGCCGGGCGTATTGGGCGACCCGCCGCACGCACTAAATGCGGCGACGAGCGCGACGGCGGCAACTCGCTGCACGGTTCGCTTCACGGGTATTGCCCGTTGAGAATGTCTGAGGTCGTGACGTCGGCCTGGCCGTTGTT
>CAZMPP010000279.1:0-3733 GCA_964568035.1 uncultured bacterium | reverse complement strand
GACTCCAAATAAGTTGCGAGCGAGGTTGCTATGGCTCCCATGGTAGGTGCCCCGGATGGCCGGCACATGAGAAAATCGTGAGGAGCGGCTGCGGGACGACCGGCATCACCTTGCCGAGGAGCCTGTAGCCATTCTATCGTACCCTGGTCAGTCGCTCAAATTGTAAAGCGACACGCGGGTAGGTGGCCGAGTGGTTAATGGCACCAGACTGTAAATCTGGCGCGCGAAAGCGCTACGCTGGTTCAAATCCAGCCCTGCCCAGATCGCGGGCGTTGCATAGTGGTAATGCCCTTGCCTTCCAAGCAAGAGTCGCGGGTTCGATTCCCGCCGCCCGCTCCAATTAGTCCCCGATAGAGACTGCATCTCCAACGACGGCGCTCCCGTGAGCGCTGTTCTTATTAAGGTATGAATAACAACGCTGCTTAGCCTCGTTATTTCAAGGGGGCGGACGCTTGGCGAGCGAACCCGACCAGCCGCACTCCCCTGCGAAAGGTAGGCAAGATGAAGCATTCCGTATGGCCGGTCGTGGCGGCGCTGGCCTTGGTTCTCGGGTTCGCGGTCTCGCCGGCCGTTTCGACGGCTCAACCCGCTCCGGCACCGACGCCGGTACCGATGCAAAAGCCGGATTTCTCGTCCATGATGTTCCTTACCGGAACGTGGAACTGCACGCAGATGCTGCGCGGTAAAACGCGACCCGATACGAGCACCACGTCGATAAGCACGGACGGCATGTGGATGGTGACGCAAGACACCGCTCCGCCGTTCGACGAATATCGCACCTTTACGATCACCGGCACGACGTACACGGGTTACGATCCGACGATCAAACAATGGGTTCAGCTGGGCGCCGACTCAGGTGGCGGCTACGGCCTGGGGTCTTCGCCGGGTTGGCAAGGCAACGCCATGACCTGGACGTCGAAGGGCCTCGACGGAAGTACGACCACCGACGTGGTCACCAAAGTTAGCGACACCGAGACTAACGATGCTCAGGCGAGCACCGATGCACAAGGCAAGACGACGAACATAACGATCAACTGCAAAAAATCGAGCTGATCGTTATCAAGCTCGCCGCGTAGCTGAGAGAGAGCGTGGGTCCTATTGGGCCGCTGGATGGCGATGAGCGATCCGGCGGCCCAATATAATTCCGCTGCGGAGGGTCCCGTTTTATGCTCGCGAACGTCCGCAATCCTCGTGCGCAAGAGATTGACGGTCGCAACGTATTCGCTTGCACTGCTCGGTGTGCTCGCCGGTTGTTCGAACGCACCGCAACGCACCATTGCGATTCCGCCGCTCGGCGCGCCCGCCACGATCGCACTTCCCGTAGAGGCTGCCGCGCAGAGACTCCGATTTCTTCAGATGCAATCTTCAGGAAGGCTCGCAGCACCGGTGCCGCATCTCGCGATGTTGCGCGAGCTCGATGCGATAGCCCGTCACCCGCGTCCGCGCGTCGCCTTTCGCGGTGCCTCCGGCGTTGGATTGTGGGCGTCGAGCAGCACCTATCAATATGTTTTCGGTCAAAGCGCCAACGGAGGCAAGACGCTTAGCGCGATCGACGTGGCGGCCAACGGCTGCGGCATCAACGTAGGAATCAAGGTCGACCACAGCTCGAACTTGTGGGTAGCGTGCGAGGCGGATCCCACCTTCGCGCACGGCTTGGTTCAGGAATACACAAACGGCGCGCTTGCCGGCACCTACGGGGAAGGCTGCCCATCACCGAGCTGCACGCAATGGTATTCGTACGGGTTTGACGTTGCCACCGACACGTTCAATCACGTCTTTGCCGGCTTGACCTACTTCCAGATGATCGTGGGGACCACAACCACGATAGGAAGCGGTTTTGAGTGGTGGTCGTCGCCGTCGGCGGCGCCGGCGCTCATTGCGCTGCCGTCAAACAATCCCGTCACGACGGTCTACTACTTCGACGTGGACTCGGTCGGCAACATTTGGTTCGATTACGAGGGATGCACCACGTCGTGCGGTTTTGGCCTGGCCGAGATCGCCACGCCGACGACGGCGCCGATCTTCGTGCCGGCGCTGCCTCCCGGGACGATCGGTTATCCCGGCGGCGTCTACGTAAGTAACGGCGGCACCGTGCTCAACGTCACCGACCAAGAGTCGCGCACGATCTCGCAGTACAAACTTCCCTGGACGCCGAGCGAAACGCCGTTCAACGTGTTAGGCCCCACGTACTCAAACGATGCGGGTTGCGGCGACCCGGTCAGCGGCGGCTTTAACCAAAAGGAGACACGCCAAGCCGACGGCGATCAGTGCGGCTGGCTCGACGTCGGAAAAATGAAGAAGAAGGGGAAGAGCAGCTACTCCGCGGTTACGAATCCGAACTTCGCGGGGCTTGCGGGCGCCGCGTACGTGCCTTCCGACAAATAACGGGCGCCCCGTGCGGTTCTGAAAGCCGAGGCCTTGCGGCCGCGGCTATTTGCCGATGACGACGGCGTTGTTAAAGGTCTTGCGCGGAGCCTTGAACGTGGCGTGGAAAACGCCGCTGACCGTGGCCGATGCGCCGTCGCTGCGCGACTGATTGGTTTTATCGATCACCACGACGCACTTGGAGTCGCAGAGCTGAAAGCCGGCGACCGTTCCCATCGGCGTGCTCGAGGTTTGGAATCCTTTGACCGTCCCCGTAACGGTGACGCTCTTACCGTCGTACGACGACGGAGTGGCGAGGATGGCCGACGGCGTTAGCGCCGCGGCGATCGCGATGACCGGTGCGACCGCGAGAAGTAATGCAAGCCCGAATCGCTTCACTACATTCCTCCCGGCGTCATGTTGCAGTCGATCATCTTATTGAGCAGCGGTCCGCCGACGATGTTGACGAAGTCGGTGCGCGCTTGCGGATTTTCCTTGAGCTTGACGGACATCGGGCTCGGCGTTGCGCCGGCCGGTTTTTTCATCTTGCCCATCGTAGCCGCGAAATCGCTGCAGCTTTCGCCTTGGATCTTGCTGACGAACGAGTTGGCGGCCTTGGTGGCCATTTGGTCGGCCATTTGCTGGCGCATTTGCGCCTGGCCCGGCAGCGTCGCGAAGCCGATCGCCGCGCAGGCAATTGCGCCGATTCCGATACGGCGCAGCGTGATTGAAGAAAGAAACATTACGGTACTCCTTTGGCGCTGCGTCGTTCGTCCGAAATGCGAAGGAACCCTTGGTCGACCCCGGTTTAAGGCCACCCTGTTGGCACAGTGCGGGCGTACTTTGGACATCATGGGAAAGTTGCTATTCTTCGGGCCGGTGCACAAACGAGTCTCGTTCCTTCGTGACACTAAGAGCGTCGGCGATCTGTCGGAAATGTTACTCGCCGGTAAACTGGCATTAGCGGGCTACGGCGTCGCTGTCCCGCTCGGCGAGAATCAGCGCTACGATCTGATCATCGAAAAGAACGAAGTGCTGTCGCGCGTCCAAGTGAAAACGGGGCGACTTCGTAATGGGGTCGTTCGCTTTAACTGCTATAGCTCGCACACCCATCGAAACGGCCCGTCGACGCGGCCGTACACTGGCGAGGTCGACTTTTTTGGCATCTATTGCCGCGAGTTGGATGCCGCCTACCTGGTCCCCATCGCCGATCTAGCACGGCTTGGCGGCTCACTCCGGTTGCATCCCACAAAGAACGGCCAGCAGCGGCACGTTCGCTGGGGGCACAAATACGAGCTAAAGCCCTTACTTTTAGAGCCTGTTACAGTAGGGGACGAGGCTCTGGACGGAGTATGCGACTCCGACCCAG
>CAZMPP010000278.1:0-3753 GCA_964568035.1 uncultured bacterium | reverse complement strand
TTTCCAGCGGGGTTGCGGCGATGTTGGCCGCGATTTCGCCGTCGTATAAACTTTCGACGCTGCCCTCGCCATCGCCCGAACCGGCGGAGTCGCCGCTGGGCACGGGGATTGCGATCGCGGTGGTTGTGATCATCTGTCTTTTTATCGCGTTCATCATCTTTTACGTCATCACGCAGGTGGTGGGCGCGATCCGGTACGGCTATCTCGTGCTGCGCGAGGGGTCGAAGCAGGCCAAGACCGACATGAAGCATTTCTGGTTTTGGGGCAGCGGTGGATTTCTCGGCGGCGTCGCGTCGTCGGGGTTTAGCAGCGGCGGGGGCGGCGACTTCGGCGGCGGATTCTCCGGCGGTGGCGGCAGCTTTGGTGGTGGAGGCGCTTCGGGCGGCTGGTGATCCTCGCGTTGTTGCTGGCCGCCAACACCATCAGCTACGACGTGCTGATTTCGGCCGGACATGAAGGGCGCCCCGCGAGTTGCGCGCGCTTTCCGCAACATCATTGCAATCTCGGCGCGGCCGGCGAACGGGATTGGACGCCGGTCGTGGCGGACGCGGCAACCGAGATCCTGCGCAAGCATGGTATAACCGTAGCGCGGGTACCAGCGGATTTCGACGGCAAGTATAAAGTGCGCGCGGCGGTTTTTATTCACTTCGACGGTGCGGCTCCGCCTTGCTCGAGTGCAGCCTCGATAGGCTATGCGAACAAGTCGGAGGCGCCCGCGGCCCAGGCTTGGCGGAGACTCTACGGGAGTTACTGGCCCTTTGGCTTCGAGCCTGATAATTTTACCGTTGGATTGCGGGAATATTACGCATTCAAGCAAGTTGACGCTAGCGACGCGTCGATGGTCCTCGAATTTGGCGAGGTGACTTGCCCGGCGCAGTATACATGGCTGGCTTCTCGGCTCCATTGGGAGGGAGCATTGACTGCGTATTTTTTGAGCAAGTTGATAAGCAAAGGCGATGTACCTCGCCCCGAGGCGTTCCGCTAACAGGCGACTAAAGCGCGACGTTAGAACGAGTCAGAATGCTCGCCGAAGAACGCGGCGATGGCGGCGCATTTGCGCCGGTCGTTCGGACACGCCTTTTAGAGCGGTTGGCTGCCTCGGCCACCTATCCGATTGCGCTTCTCGTCGCTACCGCGGGTTACGGAAAGTCCGTCGCCCTAAGAGATTTTCTCGCTTCGTTAAATGGGCTGACCGTACGCTTCGCACTTCGTCCGGAACACGCAACGCTGTTGGGCTTTTTACGCGGTTTCGCCGAGTCGCTACGCGGTCACGCCCCGCACCTCATCACTACGCTAGCGGGCGCCTACGAGCGCGCAGGAAGCTCACCCAAAGCTAGCCTCGACCTGGCGCAGTGGGTTCATGCTCATTTGGAAACGTTCGAAGGCTTGATCGCGGTCGACGATTTGCACGTTGCCGAATGCGACCCTGAGGTTATCCGTTTCTTGACGGCTCTCATTGAACGCACAAAGCCGGCGATTCGCTGGATACTCGCCTCTCGGACGACGACCGGCTTGCCGGTCGGCACGTGGCTTGCCTATCGGGATTCAGATGCGCCCATCGATGAGAGCGATCTACGTTTTACGCACGAAGAAATTGCTGCGGCAGCGTTGAGGCTCGGCGTCGCGATACGCGACGACGAGTTGACCGATCTCCTGGTCCTAACAGAAGGATGGCCGGCAGCGGTGAGTTTTGCCCTGCGGACCTCGACTCGCTCCACTGATTTGCGCAATGTCTCGGCGCTGACGCGAGAGATGATCTATCGCTTTCTTGCTGAGCAGCTGTACTCCAATCTCGACAGCGAAGAGCGTGAACTTCTCGAAGTCGCGATCCAATTGCCATCAATCAACGTCGCAGTCCTCGAGGCCGCTGGCTTCGATCGTGCACTAACAATCGTGGAACGATTGCGTGAGCGAACCGGGTTCGTTTACGGAGAGAGTGCGGGTATTTACCAATGTCACGACCTTTTCCGCGACTTCCTTCGACGACAAAGTGCGATGGCCGGCCGACGATCGCAGCAGATGGTCAATGAGCGGGCGGCGCGAGCCCTCGAGTCAAGTGGCGACGTGGAGCACGCGATCGTGGGTTACGTTGCGGCAGGTTTGCCATCGGATGTCGTGCGCATGCTGGAATTGCACGGTTTCGAATTAATTGAGAGGGCTCGCGGCGACGTCGTTGGCCGCGCGATCGATGCTTTGGACGAACAAACGCGCCGCGAAAGTGCGCGCGTCCTTGCACTCCACGGGGCATTGCAGGCCATCTCGGGAAAATTCCCGCGAGCGGAGTCGCTATTTCGCCGGGCATTGGCACGGGCCGGGGAGGATCGTGAACTCTTGGCGACCACTAGCCTGCGTCTCGCCTCGCTGATGGCGAACCAAGGCGAAAATGCTTCCGACCTGCTAAGCGCAGTTGGTGGCGACTTGAATCAGCATCCGTTCCAAAGGGCGGAGGCACTCTCGCTCATAGCGGCACAGCAAGCCGTTGCCCGGAATGCTGCTGCTGCACACGAAGCGCTAAAACAGCTCGAGCCATTGTTCGACGAACTCGACGAAGGTGCTGTTCAGGCGAAAGTTCTTCATCGTATGGGCATTGCGTTCCATAACCTGGGGATACCGGACAGGGCATTTCGCGTGCTGCGCCAGTCAAGTGACTTAGCGGCCAGTCTGCACCTGTATAGTCTGGCGAGTCGGGCGGACGCCGTTCTTTCTAACGCAGTTCTTCATGAGGAGGACGACGTAGCACTACAACTATCATACGCTGAACGTGCGGCTGGATCCGCGAAGAAGGCGGGGGATGCGTTTGCACTTCAAACTGCTTTGCTGCAGCTTCTAAGTGGACAGATGCGCTTGGGAAACGTAGAGGCCTGCATAGCTCTAGAGCAGCGGCTCGCAACAGTGCATGCGGGCGACGTTGCCAGTTGGTATTTGGGTCTGTTCCGATCGGAGCGTCTGGCATGGGAAGGACGTTTCGGTGAGGCGCATCAATTATTGTCAACGTGCTGGACTCGTATGTCGTTTGATTTTGACCGAAGTATTTACGGCGCGAAATACGCGCTCTTTTTAGCGCTTGATGGAGAAGAGCAACGGTCGCGAGTCGTGGTTAAAGATATTCTGAGCCTGTTGGAGACATCCACGGTAACGGGCTTACATAGAGTCCGGTCAACGACTATTGCGAAAGCGCTTGCAAGTCTAGCCGAGGCGATCAACGGGCGGATCACGGCAGCAGAACGCATACTACGGGGTGTTAAGGCGGAAGGCGACCCAGTGATCTCGGCAATCACTAGCGTGATTGCCGGATTGAACAGTCAGCTTCAGCAGAGATCAAGTATCGGCAGCGATAGAATAAAAGGCGATCTGAATGCCCTAGTCAAGTTGGCCTATGCAGATATTGCCAGGCTATTAACAGCCGTTCACAGCAATGTGGCTGAAAGGTTAAACGACAGAGTTACCACTGGTTTGCTTACAAAGGCCGAACTTGATGTCGTTAGGCTTTTGGCGGACGGTCTCACGCCAAAAGAGATCGCGGCCTGTACCGAGCGAAGCGTTTTCACGATACGCGTTCACATTGCGAACGTTAGCGCTAAGCTTGGCTGCCATGGCCGTTCCGGTGCGGTGCGCAGGGCACAGCAACTGGGGTTACTCTGAGTCTTCTCGCACTTGCGTTTTGCGCAACCTGGCCCAGTGGTGGACACGTCGCGCAACTCAGCCGTACGAGCGGGCACGAGATAGGTCGGCAGGCCGCGACTCGCCTGGTGC
>CAZMPP010000277.1:0-3767 GCA_964568035.1 uncultured bacterium | reverse complement strand
GTCGGCAACGGGGAGTGCCGGCAGTTTTTCTTTCTAGCAAAGGGGGTGATTTCTCGCGATGGACGACGGCTCGAGTAGTCGATCTCATCAAACGCTCGCAACGAGCGCATCTATGGCCGCGCCGTCGCGCGCGGCGCAACCCAGTGATTAGGAGGAACGTGCCGTGAAAAAAGTCCGACCGAACGCCTGGCGCTCGGTCATCATGTTCCTGTCCATTATGGGGCCGGGGATCATTACGGCTAATGCCGACAACGACGTCGGCGGCATCCTTACCTATTCACAATCCGGCGCGCAGTTCGGTTATTCGATGCTGTGGCTGCTTATCCCGATTGCCCTCGCACTTATCGTCGTACAGGAGATGTGCGCCCGCATGGGCGCGATCACCGGCAAGGGGCTCGCCGACCTCATCCGCGAGAACTTCAACATTCGGGTAACCTTCTGGGTTCTGCTGCTTTTCGTTCTCGGGGATCTTGGAAATACGGCCTCCGAGTTTGCGGGCGTCGCTTCGGCCGCGCCTATTTTTGCCGGATACATCCCCTTCGTTAATCCCGAGGCCTTTAAAATCGCCCTGGTTGCTGCCGCCGCGCTCTTCGTCTTTACCATCGTTACGCGAGGTACGGCCAAAGTGCTCGAGCGCGTCTTCTTCGTCTTTTGCTTCGTCTATATCGCGTATCCGATCAGCGCCTTTCTGGTGCATCCCAATTGGGGGCAAGTGCTTTCACACACCCTCGTGCCGCATTTTACGGCGTCGCGAGCCTATACGCTTATGGTGATCGCCGCGATCGGCACGACGATCTCTCCGTGGATGCAGTTCTACATCCAAGCAGCTATCGTGGATAAGGGCGTGCGGGAAAACGATTATAAGTTCTCGCGAATCGACGTCGTGGTCGGCGCTATTTGGACCGATATCATCGCCTACTTCATCATCGTCGCCTGCGCGGCAACGATCTACGTGCACAATCTCCACGCCGTACATCCAACCATCGTAAGGGACGCTGGGGACGTCTCGGTTGCGCTGACGCCGTTGGTCGGCAAGTTCGCGGCGCTTCTCTTTGCAATCGGGCTGCTCAACGCGGCCGTCTTCACCGCTTCGATCCTTCCCTTATCGACCGCTTACTACATCTGCGAAGCTTTCGGCTTCGAGCGCGGCGTCGATCACCGCTTCCGCGACGCTAAGGTCTTCTATTTGTTCTACTTGACCCTCATCGTCATTGGTGCGGGTACGGTCATCATACCCGGAGCTCCGCTGCTGGCAATCATCTTCTACTCGCAGGTCGCCAACGGGTTCTTGCTCCCCATCGTCCTCGTGCTTATGCTGCTGCTCATCAATAACCCGAGGCTGATGGGCCGCTACGTCAACAATATCTTCTCGAACTCGATCGCTTGGGTAACGGTCGTCGTGGTCGCCGGTCTTACGCTGGTTTCAACCGTCCAACTCTTTCTTCCAAACCTTTAACCGAGAAACGAGAGCTGCCGCTCCGCAGGCGCGCGCTTCGGCATCTTCTTCTGCAGCGGTACGCGCGCTTCGACGTCGGCGTCGCCCGAGAGCGCTTCGGCAATTTCTCGGGCCCGCTCGACTACCGCAACGGGTAAACCCGCCATGCGCGCGACCTCGATGCCGAACGAGCGCGACGAGCTGCCCGGCTGGACGCGATGCGAAAAGACCGGCGCCCCGCCGCGCGCGGTATTCTCGACGGCGGTGATGTGAAAGTTCGACACCGCGCTCCAGTGGCCGGCCAAGGCGCACAGCTCGTGGAAGTGCGTCGCAAAGAGCACCATCGGCGCCTGCTCTTCGAGCGAGAGCAGAAACTCGCAGATCGCCTGTGCGATCGCCAGGCCGTCGAGCGTGCCGGTTCCGCGTCCGACCTCGTCGATGAGCAGCAGCGAACGCTGCGTGCTGCGGCGCAGGATGTTCGCCGCTTCGGCCATTTCCAGATAGAACGTCGACTGACCCGAAGCGAGATCGTCGCCGGCGCCGATCCGCGTGAAAATGCGGTCGACTATTCCAAGTTCCATTGCTTTGGCCGGAACGAACGAGCCGATCTGTGCCATGATCGTCAGCAATCCCGCCTGGCGCAGAAAAGTAGACTTACCGCCCATGTTCGGCCCCGTCAAAAGAATGAAGCGCTGCTTGCCGCCGCGCAGGTGCAAGTCGTTGGGGACGAAGTGCGTGTGGAGCACCGCCTCCATAACGGGATGCCGGCCATCCCCGATGTCGATCGAGCTTTCGGCGACGAAGGTCGGGCGCACGTAGCCTCGGTCCGCGGCGCACTGCGCTAGCGAGCCGAGCACGTCGATCTCGGCGATGACGCCGGCGGCTGCAAGCAGCTCGTCGGCTTCCGACGCCACGCGCTCGAGCAGCGCATTGAAAAGCTGTTGTTCGAGCCGTTGGTGGCGGCTCTGCGCCGTGTTGATCGCGAGCTCGAGCTCTTTAAGCTCCGGCGTTACGTATCGCTCGCCGTTGGCGAGAGTCTGCCGGCGCACGTACTCGGGCGGAAGCGTTCCGGCATAGCTTCGACTCACTTCGATGGCGTAGCCGAAAGGACTCGCGTACTTAACTTTGAGCGTCTTGACCCCGGTGCGCTCGCGTTCGCGCGCTTCGAGCTCGGCGAGTTTCGAGCGCGCGTCGGTCCGCAGCGTGGTACATTCCGCCAACTCGGCGTCGGCTTCGGGACGTATCGTAACGCCGTCGCCGAGCTGCGCCGGCGGGTCGTCAACCAGCGTTTTCCTTAGATCGTCGAGCAGCGGCTCGAACTCGCCGGTGCTTTGGAGCAACGGTAGTATCGCCGGCGGCGCCGTCTGGCGTAGCGGACGTATTGCTTCTAAGGTCCGCCGCAGCGAACCGAGATCGCGCGGCGTCGCGCGTCGAAAACGCACCTTCTGCGCGATGCGCTCGAGGTCGAACGCGCGCCTGAGTACCTCGCGCATCGCTTCGCGCGACGCGTGCGCTTCTACTAACGCGGCGACGGCGTCTTGGCGAGTGACGATCGCCTCGGTCGCGATCAGCGGCGCCAATATCCATCGCGCAAGCATTCGCGAACCCATAGACGTCGCGCAAAGATCGAGCGTCGCCAGCAGCGTGGCTCGCGGATTTTGCCCTTGCGCGCGCGTCAGCTCGAGGTTCTTTCGCGTCGCCGGGTCGAGGGCAAGAAACTGCGCGTCGCGGTACAAGACGGGCTGGCCGAGACCGGCTGCACCATTGGTGACGCCGGTGCGCCGCACGAAACCGGCAAGGGCGTCGAGCGAGCGATGGATGGCCAGCGACTCGTCCATCGAAAAACCGTCGAGCGCCGGACGGTCTCGCGCGTCGACGAGGCCGAGACCGAGTGTCGCAATTCGCGCACCCAACCCTTCGAGCGCGGTTCCGATCGTCGCCCGCAGTTCCGCGGGAACGTCGGCGACGATTTCGGTCGGTCCGACCCGCGCCAACTCGGCCAGCAACTCTTCGTAGGAGTCATCACCGCCCAGCGCCGTAGCCGCAACGTAGCTGGTCGAAACATCGGCGTAGGCCAACGCGAAGGTTTCTCCCACCATCGCGATGGCGGCTAAGTAATTGTTCTGCTTTCCGTCGAGAAGCTGCTCTTCGATCAGCGTGCCCGGCGTTACCAGACGAACGACGTCGCGCCGGACGAGCCGGTTTGGCTGCGGGGCCTCAAGCTGCTCGGCGAGTGCCACCACGAAGCGCTGCTGGACCAAGCGCGCGAGATATCCAGGGAGCGCGTGATGCGGAACGCCGGCCATCGCGACGCGTTTCCCCGCGCCGGCCT
>CAZMPP010000276.1:0-3774 GCA_964568035.1 uncultured bacterium | reverse complement strand
AGGCAGGCTCTTCGCACTGGTCGTGGCTATTGCCGGCCGACCTTTGTCTATCGGTATGAGTGCTTGGTCGTGAAGCAGTCGCGGCAGTAGACGGGCTTGTCACCGCGCGGTTGGAACGGCACTTCGGCCACTCCTCCGCACTGACTGCACGTTGCCGTGAACATCTCGCGACCGCCGCCGCCGCTACCGCCGCCGCCGCCGCCGCCGGAACGTCCGGCCTTGCGAGCGGCACGGCAATCCGTGCAACGGCTAGGCTTATTGGTAAAGCCCTTCATCGCGAAAAACTCTTGCTCGCCTGAGGTGAACGGGAACGGGCGTCCGCAGTCAACGCAGGTAAGGGTTTCGTCTGTATACATGTAGCGAGCGAATCTCCTAACAGTGGGTTATTATGTTCTCCGGATCCGACTCGCTGGGTACTGTAACGAACCTGCGTACTTCGAAGCCTGGGTAACTAGGACACTATACACCATCGGAGGCGCGGCGTCACTGGCTCGGCCGCCAGGCCCCGGTGGCCCCCGGCGCGAACCAGCGAGGCGAAATCCGGGCGCTCCGGCAGAGCGGCCGGTGGTGGAGCGACTGCCGCTTCACCTGGCTAGGGTCTTGCCGGCCGTTCCCGGCCAAGCCAGACCGCCAACCACCTAGTCGAAAGGACCACCATGCCAGCCAAGGTCAGGGTTAAGCGCGCCGTCAAGGAACGGCGCACCAAGCGCAAGCCGTGCAGTTTCTGCACCGATCGAGCCATTGCGGTCAGCTACCGCGACGTCGGGCGCCTCAAGAAATTCGTCTCCGAACGCGGTAAGATCGTACCGCGGCGGATCTCCGGCAACTGCGCCAAGCACCAGCGAATGCTTACCACCGCGGTCAAGCGCGCGCGCCTCATTGCCTTCCTTCCCTTCGGATCGGAGTAGCGGCGCGTGCGTCTTATCCTCCTCCAGGACGTCAAGTCGCTGGGTAAACGAGGCGACATCGTCGACGTGGCCGACGGCTACGCTCGCAACTTCTTGCTGCCGCGCAAGCTGGCGGGCGAAGCCGATAAAGGCGCGCTGGCGCGTTTGGACGCGCAGCAAAAAGCCGTCGAGCGGCGCGAGTTGCAGGAGCTAGCCGAGGCGCGCGAGCTTGCGGCGCGGCTGGAGTCGGCCAAACTCGCCGTTAAAGCGAAGGCCGGCGGAAACGGCAAGCTCTTCGGCGCGGTAACCAACGCCGACGTCGCGTCCGCGATCGCGAGCGTCCTCTCGGTCGAGATCGACCGTCACAAGATCGAGATGACCAATCAGATCAAGGCGCTCGGTTCCTATCCCGTCGAGATTCGGCTGCACAAGAACGTCGTCGCCAAGACCGTGGTAGACGTGGTTGCCGCCTAGGCACGCCGCCTAACCGTGCAGCACACCTACGCAACGCGTTTCCGGCGCAAGTTCGGCGTCGAAGACGAGCTCAACCGCTACGTCAGCGCGCTCTACGAGATGCTCTCGTCGGTTCTCGGACAGGACAAGATCGTGCTTCGCGCCGGCAAAGTCAGCGCGCTCAAGTTGATGCGTTCGCAGAACCTGCCCGACCGGCTCTGTGGACTGCAACGCTTGGTCTTCGAAGATCCGACGCGCGAACGGGTGACGACGCGCGCGCAGCAACGCAAGGTGCTGGCCGAGATCGAAGAGGCGATGGCCGACGTCCTCGCGCAGCGCCACGCCGAAGAATCGATCGATCGTCGCGTCAACGAGAAGATGACCGAGCGCCATCAGGAGTACGTTAAGGACCTCAAGCTCGAGGCGCTACGCGAAACCGGCGGCCCCGAGACCCCGGCGACGCAAGCCAAACTCGAAGAGTTGCAGACGCTTTCAGGACGCACGCTGGCCGCATCGGCGTTGGCACAGCTTCGACCGCAGACGCTGCACGACGTCGTCGGTCAAGAGGCCGCGATCCGCGCCCTGCTCGCCAAGATCAGCTCGCCATATCCGCAGCACGCCATTCTCTACGGACCGCCGGGCGTCGGGAAGACGACCGTGGCGCGACTTGCGCTCGAAGTGGCCAAGGCGCGGCCGCACGCGCCGTTCGCCAAGGACGCGCCGTTCGTCGAGGCCAGCGGGACGACGCTGCGATGGGATCCGCGCGAGACGACCAATCCATTACTGGGCAGCGTCCACGACCCGATCTATCAAGGAAGCCGGCGGGAGTTCGCCGAGGCCGGAGTTCCCGAGCCCAAGCTCGGTCTGGTCTCCCGCGCGCACGGCGGCGTGCTCTTCATCGACGAGATCGGCGAAATGGATGCGGCGCTGCAGTCGCGGTTGCTTAAAGTTTTGGAGGATCGGCGGGTCACGTTCGAGTCGTCGTACTACGACGAGAGCGCGCCGAACGTCCCGGAGTACGTTAAACGGCTTTTCCGCGAAGGCGCGCCGGCCGACTTCATTTTGATCGGCGCGACGACGCGCGAGCCTGAGGAGATCGATCCGGCGATCCGCTCGCGCTGCGCTGAGATCTTCTTCGCCCCCTTGACCGAGACTCAGATACTCTCGATCGTGCAGGGAGCAGTCAAGCGTCTCGGCGCGCGGGCGACGCGGCGCGTCGCGCAGCTGATTGCTTCGTATACGATCGAAGGGCGTAAGGCGGTGCAAATTGTTGCCGACGCCTACGGCCAAGCACTTTACCGTCTCCATCCGGGGAAACACGCCGAGCGCCTCAAGCGTCCTCCGATTCTCGAGGACGACGTGCGCCACGTCGTGCAGACGAGCCGCCTCGTCCGCCACACCCTAGTCAAAGGACGGGCCAGGAACGAGATCGGCAAGAGCTTCGGACTCGGCGTGCTCCACCATATGGGCAGCATCATCGAGATCGAAGCGCGCGCGTTTCCCGCCTCGCAAAAGGGTAAGGGAACGATTCGCTTCAACGAAACGGCCGGTTCGATGGCCAAAGATTCCGTCTTCAACGCCGCAAGCGTGCTGCGTTCGGTGACGGGAAAGGACGTCGCCGATTACGATCTGCACATTAACGTCGTCGGCGGCGGAAACATCGACGGGCCCTCGGCGGGACTCGGGATCTTTCTCGCACTCTACTCGGCGGTCACCAAGACGCCGCTGCCGCAAGACGTCGCCGTAACCGGCGAGCTTTCAATCGCCGGCAAAGTTCGTGCCGTCGGCGGCATCGTCGAAAAGCTGTTCGCTGCCCGTCAGTCCGGAATGCGTTGCGCGATCGTCCCCAAAGAGAATGCGCGCGAGGCTGAAGCCGCTCCAGCGGGGCTCGGCGTCATCGCCGTTTCGAGAGTAGAGCAAGTGCTCGACGATCTTCCGCGCCCCCGCCGTCGCTAGCATCGCCGCCTAAGCAGAGTGCCACCACGTGTGGCACACTTCATTCGCAGAATTTCGTCGCTATGCACAAGCGACCCACAAGGCCTTCACCGGCGACCCGCCGCACAGGCGCTCGAGCCTCATGACCGTTCAGCCGCTAAGCTCGTCGATCGACCGCATTCCGCCCAATAATATTGAGGCCGAGATGGCGGTAATCGGCTCGGTGCTGGTCGATCGCGAGATGATGGCTGCCGTCGGCGAAATCGTTCGTCCGGGCGACTTCTACGCGCACGTCCACGAGACGATCTTCACCGTACTGATCGATCTCTTCGAGCGCGGCGAGCCGCTCGACAAGATCTCGGTCTCCGAAGAACTGCGCCGACGCAACGTGCTCGAGCGCGTCGGTGGGCTTTCCTACATCGGCGCCTTGATGGACACGGTTCAGACCGCGGGTTCGGCGCGCTACTACGCGACGATCGTCCACGAGAAGGCCGTGCTC
>CAZMPP010000275.1:0-3786 GCA_964568035.1 uncultured bacterium | reverse complement strand
TCCATCTCGCAGCACGGTCTAAGGCTGGAGCGTTACCGTGCGCAGTATGATGGAAGAGAAGCTCGAGTTTACCGTCAGCGCGATTCGTCGATGGGCGCGCGATGAGATCGATAAACTAGTCTATGACGGCACGCGTCCTGTGTCGGCGTGTGCGACAGTCGACGCCGCCGCGCGCGAGGCTGCCATTGCGCTAGGCAATCGCATCACGCATGCCGTGCAGATTGCTCAGATCGAGTCGCTCGCCGATTACTTAAGTCGATGTTTGAGCGGCGCCGCTAGTCCTCACGAATAGAGCCAGGCCGCCCCGCGAACGCCGCTCGAATCGCCCCAACGCGCCGGTAGCAGCTCAATACTGATGGGCCGGCATATCGCATAGCGTTCCATCGACGCCGGCACGTTGGCGTAGAGGCGGGCGACGTTCGATAATCCACCGCCGAGAACGATGGCGTCGGGATCGAGCAGGTTGATGACGGCGGCCAGCGCTCTTCCAAGCCGGTCTTCGTATCTCGAAAGCGCCGCCAGGGCTTGCGCGTCGTCTGCCTGGGCCGCCGAGCAAATCTCGGGCACGCTCAACGTTCGGCCGGTGGCGCGCGCGAACTCCGCCGCGAATGCCGGGCCGCAGAGAAATGTCTCGATGCAGCCGTGCTTCCCGCAGTAACAGGGCGGGCCAGGCAACTCGTTCGGTGCCGGCCAGGGCAACGGATTGTGTCCCCATTCTCCGGCAATGTTGTTGCGGCCCGAGATGACGCGCTTGCCGACCGTGACGCCGCCCCCGACGCCCGTCCCGAGAATCGCCGCAAACACAACGTGCGCATCCTGCGCCGCGCCGTCGATTGCTTCGGATAGCGCCAGACAGTTCGCATCGTTGGCGATGCGGATTTCACGCCCTAGCGCATTCTCGAGATCCCGCGCCAGCGGTTTGCCGTTCAGGACGGTACTGTTAGAGTTACGCAGCAGCCCGCTGCTGGGATCGAGAGCGCCGGGCGTTCCTACGCCAACGGTGCAGCAACGTCCGAGCTCGGCTTCGACGCCCGACACCAAGCTTGCGATCGACCGCAGCGTGGCCGCATAATCGCCGGCGGGAGTCGCGACGCGACGGCGAATCAACACCGTACCTTCGCGATCGAGCGCGACGATCTCGATCTTCGTACCGCCGAGATCGATGCCTATTCTGGGAGGCAACACTCCGGTATGTATCTGATTCTGAAACTGGTTCACCTGGCGGGCGTCGTGCTCTTCTTGGGCAACATCATCGTCGGCGTCTTTTGGAAGAACCATGCCGACCGAAGCGGCAACACCACCGTTATGGCGAACACGATCGACGGTATTATCGCTGCCGACCGCATCTTTACCATTCCCGGAATTTTGCTTTTACTGGCGGGCGGGATCGGCGCGGCGATCGCTGGCAAGTACTCGATACTTGGCACCGGCTGGATCCTGTGGGCGCTAGTCGCCCTTATCCTAGCGGGCTTAGCCTTCGGGCCGCTCTCGCGGACGCAGCGGCAACTGTCGCTCGCCGCCCATACCGGGAACATTGACGAGTACGAGCGCCTTTCAAAGGGTTGGAACTTCTGGGGATCGGTCGCGCTGCTGCTTCCAATCGTCGCCTTTGTGCTGATGATTCTCAAGCCGGCCAACCTGCCGGCCCTTCATGGCTAAGCGGCGAGCTTACGGCGCGGGCATCGTAGCGTGCAGGTGATAGCCGTCGATGGTGCCCTGCAGCTCCGCCTGTGCACGGCTGCCGGCCGTCGTCCACACGGCCTCGAGCGAGCCGCGCGATGCCTCGCTTAGCGTAAGCGTCGCTCGCGCGCCGGCGCTGCGAGCATCGAAGCGCGCCGATCCGCTAACTGCCAAATCTTCGGTCCAGCGAATGCCGTCAAGCGACGCGTGATCCGTCGCGTTGGACGACTGCGCCGAGTACGACCCGCCTCGCAAACCCGAGCCCTGGCTCAGTCCGAACTCGTAGGAGCGTTCGAGAACATCGGCCGCGGCCAGCGCGGCAGCCGCTGCGGCGCGCAGTTGCTTCGCCGGTGCCCGATTGCCTTTAAGCGGCATCGCCCCAGTCACGTCGTCGAGCTTGCGCGAGAACGACGGCACGAGATGAAGAGCAGGCACGCCCGCCGCGCAATCGGCATCGACGCGCTGCGTCCGCACAAATCGAAGCACGATCGACGCTGCGCAGCCGTAGAAATCGTAGAGCGCGGTTACGTGACCGGTATTGGCCACGATGACGTGCGTTGCGTGCGGAAAGAGTCCGGCGGCTCGCTCGCCTTCGGCCGGCGTCGTGATCGTGTCCAAGTCGCCGTTGAGCACCAGCACCGGCACGTTGGGAAACTGCGTGCCGGGCGGTACCGGTTCTCCCGGCGGATGCTGCGGCGAAGGAACGGGCCAGGTCGTACAGAGCGGCACGTAGGCGTAATCGATTGGAATGTCCAGAAACTCGTCGATTGTAAATGGGGCGTACGTCCTTGGGGCGTTGAGGCGACGACGCTGTAAAGCGCGTTGCCATTGCGCGCGACGCTGCACCGGCGGCAGGCGCATGTCGTAGACTTGCGGATTGTCCGAACAACTTGCGGCCACGAACAGGCCTTGACTGTAACCGCGAGCACGGCCGGCACCCTCCTCTTCGGCGTAAGCCTCGTTCACCAGACGCTCGAGCGGGACCGCGTCGCGAGCGAGATACGCTCGCGCCGCCGCGTCGAGATCGCGGTACACCAATGGATCGAGACCAGCAGAGTCCATGACGAACGCCACCTGGGACGGGGTAACGCGCCGGCGCGCTCCGCGCAGCGTAGCGAGCAGCGTCCTGATCCGGCTCAGCGAGGACCCCGGCAGACCGGCGCAGACCGGCGAACGCGCGCACGCAGCATCGAACGCGTGGCGTATCGTCGGTGCGCCGCTCGGGTACCACGGATTGCCGCCGGTCACTTCGTATGCACCGTCAAGCACGATCGAAGCCACCCGGTTGGGATGGCGTCCGGCAAAGGCTTGCGCGAAAAACGTTCCGTACGAATCGCCGTAGAGATCGACCCGGTGAATGCGCATCGCCGCAAGTACCGCTGCCAAATCGTCTGCGGCTAATGCCGTCCCGTAAAGATCCGACGTGTGTCCCAGCTTCTGCCCGCAACTCGTGACGTCGCGCAGCTTCATGATCGGGGCGTGCTGCAGTGGCCGGCAAACGATCGCGTTGGAGCGGCCGGTCCCGCGGTTGTCGACCAGCAGCAGGTCGTGCGTATCGAGCAGCGGCGCGTAGAGAGCGCGATAAATTGAGCGCGATCCGATCGAAGCATAGCCTGGTCCACCCTCGACGGCAACGATCGTTCCCGCCGACCGCGTACCCCGATTCGCGTGCGGCAACCACGCCAACGCGATGTCGATCTTCCCGCGAACCCGGCGCACCGGATCGAATGGAACAGACACGGTGCCGCAGTAATAGCCGCCGCTCAGACACGGCTGCAAGAGAACCGAACCGACGCGTATATTTGCAACGGCACTCCCACCCGGGCGACTTTCTAGCGGCGGCTGCGTCCGGAATGCGGTACATCCAACCAAGAGCAGGGCGATCCCAAAGGCGATACGCTGCACTATTGTGGCTTTCGCGCCGAGGCAGGAGCATCTTGGGAAAGCGAGCAAGCCCACCCCGGACGTGATTCCGACCAGCGTCATCGCCTTCACCGGGGGCCTCGTCACGCGGGGTCTTCAGCGAATCGGAGTCCAAGATCGCACCCTGTTGCGGCTCCGGGTAGCGGCGATCATCATCTTGCCGCTTATTTCCTGGTTACCGCT
>CAZMPP010000274.1:0-3788 GCA_964568035.1 uncultured bacterium | reverse complement strand
CGTGGGGTCGCTTGCTCCGAGCCAAGCTTCTTCTTCTAATAAGGTCCTCGTCGGCATGCACTCCATTCAAGGGGCAGCCGTCGAGCGTCGGCTCCTGGTGCCCTCCGTTCCGCACCCGTGGGCGCTGCCTCACGCCTGGCCGAACAAGAAACAGCAAGTTCTGTTCGTTGCCGACCCGCAAGACAACCAGATCCTGATGTACAACCCGAAGACGCCCAATCCGACCCCCGAAGGGTCGATCACAAGCGGAGTCGACTACACCTTCGGTCTGGCGGTCGACAAGAAAGGAACGCTCTATGCCGCTAACCTGCTCGGCGGCACCGCCGGCTCGATTAGCGTCTATCCGAAAGGTTCGAGCACACCGAGCCTAACGATCACCGACGGCTGCAACGCACCGTACGGTATCGGCGTAGACTCGAAGGGCGACATCTTTATCGCCAATCTCGACGACGACACGATCGTCGGCTATAAGGCCGGCGCTACCTCGCCGTTCGAGACGATTAACTTCAGTTCGTACGGCCAGGCGCTGGGACTCGGCGTCGATGCCAAAGACAACGTTTGGCTCGGCAGCGATACGACCAGCGCGGTCTACGAGATTCCGGCCGGGTCCACGACGCCGCAAAATGCAGGTCTCTCCGGTCTGAACGGAACGATCGGCGTCGCCTTCGGCAAGAAGGACGAAATGTACGTCTCCAACTTCGGCGGCCACAACGCACAGGTCTATGCCTACGGCACGACGGTTCCGTCGCGAACGATTACGAGCGGCATGACCGCCCCCACCTTCGGCGGGCTTACGAAGTCGGATTACTTCTTCCAGTCGAATCAAGACGGCAACGTCGTCGGCTTTAAGAAAGGCCAGTCGACGTCGTTCTCGACGATCACCGGAATTCCCGATCCGCGCGGGATCGCTTCGATACCGGCGGTCAAGAAGTAGCCTCGTCTCTCCTTAACCGCAAACGGCGCGCGGCGTTTACGCTGCGCGCCGTTTGCACGCTCCGGCCACGAACGAAGTTCGGAGCACCATCGGGGAGCCGGGGCCTAGTTTCCAGAAATTCCGGTCATGGCCACCGCGAAGCGGCAGGCAAGCGAGCAGGGAGCACTCGCAGTCCGGTTGTTCGGCCACACCGAGATGAATCTCGACGGCGCGCCGTTCAAGTTCGCAACGCCACGTAAATCGCTGCAAGTCTTAGCCTACCTGCTGCTCCACCGCTCCGCACCGGTGACGCGGGAATATCTCGCGTTCGTGCTTTTTCCCGACGAGGAAGAGAGCGTTGCCCGCACCAAGCTGCGTTCGACGCTAGGCGACATGTCGAAGATTTTGCCGGCGCCGTTCGATCGCTACGTGTCGATCGACGGAGAGAACGTGACGTGGAATCCGGACGCGCCATTGTGGCTCGACGTCGATGCCTTCGTGGAAGCAGCGGCCGATCCGGCGCGGCTCGACGAAGCGATCGAGCATTATCGCGGCGATCTGCTGCCACAACTCTATGACGAATGGCTGGAGACTGCACGCGACCAGCACCGCAACACCTACTTGCGCTGCCTCAGCGAAGCTGTTTCGACGGCCCGCCGAAACGCAGACTTCGGCCACGCCATCGAAACGGCTCGCAAGGTCCTAGCCGTCGATCCGTGGCGCGAAGATATCGTGCGCCGCATTATCGCGATGCGCTACGAAAGCGGCGATCGGGCAGGCGCGCTCAACGAATATCTGGCTTTCTCGGACCGCCTGCGCGTCGAGATGAACACGGCGCCGATGTCGGAGACCGCTGCCATCGCCGAACGGGTGCGCCGCGGGCTCGAGCTGCCCAACGAAAGCGACGACGTGCCGCGTCTCGGCTTTCCCGTGAAACCGGTGCTTCCTTTCGTCGGACGTGAGACGGAACTTGACGCACTTCTGGAGGCCTGGAGCGGCGTAGCGCGAGGCCGCGGCACCGTCGCATTCCTGGGGGGCGAACCCGGTATCGGAAAATCGCGTCTCGCAATGGAGTTCGCGCATCTCGTCGAGGATCGCGGAGGCCGCGTGCTCGTCGGTTCGACGAGCTTTCCCGAGGCAGTCGCCTACGAGAGCGTTACCGACGCGCTGCGCTCGGCGCTGCCGTTGATCGCGGCTCTCAAACCGGATCAGTCGCTTGCAGCGCTTGCAGCGATCGTCCCGGAAATTCGCGGGCGGATCGCGCTTCCCGAACTCCCGCGGCTCGAGCCGGAAAGCGAGCGCATCCGGTTGTTCGACGGTTTAGCTCGCGTGTTGACGCAACTCGCCGCCCAGCGCCCACTTCTCTTGCTCGTCGAGGACTTACACTGGGCCGGTGCGGCAACACACGATTTGCTTGAGTTTTTACTGCGGCGGATCGCCGGCACGCGCATCATGGTGCTGGCGACCTATCGCGACGACGAAACGCCCCGCGCGCATCCGCTGCAGCGCTTACGCAATCAGGCGCAGGCAACGCTGGGCGCTCAAAACTTCTGGCTGCGACGGCTGAGCGATGCTGACGTAACTCGACTCTGGACAAACCTGCCCGATTCAAATGGGCCACCCGTCGAAAAGCTTGTTGCCGCCTCTCAAGGCCACCCACATCTTCTCACGCAGCTCGTCCTTGACTTCCGTGAGGATACGACACCGCAACCCTCTCCCGATTCGATCGGAACGCTGCTGACCCGCCGAATCGAGCGGCTTTCGGCCGAGGCGCGAACCGTCGCGGAAATCGCCGCCTGCATTGGCGATCACTTCTCACGCGACGCGCTGCGCGAAGTTAGCGCCTGGGACGATACGGCCCTTAGCGAAGCGCTCGACGAGCTGCTCGACCGCCGTATCGTGCGCGAAGCATCCGGGCGCGGGCTCTTCGAATATGCCTTCACGCACCACGCCGTGCAGGAAACAATTGCAGGCGAAGTCGCGCCACAGCGCGACATGCAACGGCGGCGACGCGTTGCGCGCGTGCTCGAAGAGCTCTACCCCGAGCGCGCCGGCGAGCTGGCGGCAATGATCGCGCGCCACTACGACCTCGCCGGCGACCCGCCGAATGCCGCCCGGCGTTACCTCGACGCGGTGCGCCACTCAATCGCCCTTAGCGCGCTCGAAGAAGCGCGCGAGCAATGTTCTCGCGGCGTCGAACTTGCCGCCGACCCGCGTTTGAGAGTCGAACTTCTGCTGGAGGGCGCAACGATCGAGTCGCGGCGCGGCGAACCGGCGCGCTGGAACGAACTCCTTACGGAGCTGGAACGAGCCGACGCGGCGCTCGAGGACGTCGCGGCTCACCGTCTCGTGCTGCTGCATCGTATCGAGTACGCGCGCACGTGCTGGGACCAAGAGCTGCACGCCCGGACCGTTGCCGAACTAAAACGCAGCGTCGACAACGGCGATCTCTCCTGGCAGGCCAAGGTGCTGCTGGCCGAACTCTTCCTGGCCTTCGATTTCGATCGACTCGCCGACGCCACCGCCGCGGGCGAACGTGCACTCGAGTGCAGTCGCGCCGCCGGTGATGACGAGACGGCGACTAGGGTTCTGAGCGAAATGGCGGTCATCGAAGCCCATCGCGGTCACGTTGCATTGGCCGAAGGCCTTTTTCAAAAAGCGCGAGAGGCGGCTGCGCGGACCCAAAACCGGGCCATCGAACTGCTTCCACTGCGCAGCGCATGGACCGTCGCCTATCAGCGGCGCGACGCGGCGGGCGCGGTGGCGCTCGCGCGGCAGATTCTCGAGCTGACGACCGCCCTCGGCGACCGGCCTTCGCAAGGGCGCGCCCACGACGCGCTGGGCGTAGCGATTACCGCAACCGGCACGGACCTCG
>CAZMPP010000273.1:0-3831 GCA_964568035.1 uncultured bacterium | reverse complement strand
TAGGAGTTGTAGGTCGTGTTGTTCGCCCCTACGATCGATCCATACACGGCCGCCGAGGTAACCCCAATTGCCATCGCACCCCAGAAGCCCCCGCCGTAGTAGCCGGATGCAGGATACCACGCGTTTCCGCCATTCCAACCCCACGCTCCGCCGCCGCCATAAACCGGATTGTTGACCACGGTCTTGTTGACGTTGACGTTGTTATTTGAGTTCTTATTGACGTTCGTGTTCTTGTTGCCGTTATTGTTGCCGTTATTCTTGTTGCCGTTATTGTTGCCGTTATTCTTGTTGCCGTTGTTTTTGTTGCCGTTATTCTTGTTGCCGTTATTCTTGTTGCCGTTATTCTTATTGTTGCCGTTGCCGTTATTCTTGTTGTTGCCGTTGCCGTTGTTACTGTTGCCGCGGTTGCCGTTGTTACCGTTACCATTGTTGCCATTGCCGCGGTTGCCGTTATTTCCGTTGCCGCGATTGCCGTTGTTGCCGCTCACCGAGCCGCTCGAACCGCGGTTTGATCCGTTGTTGGCAACGCCGTTGCCGCGGTTGGCGTTCCCGCGATTACCGCCGCCGGCCATCGGCTGTGACGGGCGTGCCGTATCGTTCGAGAGATTGAATCCCGAAGATCCGCCGCCTGAAGGCCGTGATCCGCCGGAAGGCCGCGACCCGCCCGAAGGGCGAGCGCCGCCACCGCCTGAGGGTCGCGAAGACATACCGCCTCCGCCGCGACCGCCACCGCCCCCTCCACGGCCACCGCCGCCGCCGCCTCCGCCGCGGCCGGCCGAAGCCATCGCCGGCTGCAACGCCAGCAGAATCGCTATGACTGCACAAAAGTACTTCATTACTTCACCACCTTATCGATACGCCCGGACAGATTGACGTATGTACCCTTCTTGGTGGTAATCGAGAGAATCACGCTATGCGGCGCGATCTTCGTAGTCGAGAGCACCAGGGTTTGGGGGTCGTCCGTCGAGTTGACGTAGAGCGTACCGCGTTTAAAATCGAGCGGACTGGTTTCGCCAGCCTGCACGAGCGTCGCGCTCGTAACTAAGCAGACCAGAATCTTCTCCTGTTGATTGCACGCCGCGCGATTAATCAAAAGCGTGCCTTTCCCGTCTGCCGAAGTCATGTAGAGCGCGTTGTGGATCACCTTGATCTCAACGTCGTCGTAGACGTTGGTATGGCCGTCGGCCTGCACGATCGTGATCGTTCCCGTCGCTCGCGCCGTCGCCGTGGTTAGGGCGACCGACGCGGTGGCGAGCAAAACCGAGAGCGCCGCGGCGCAGCCCCATGACGAAAATTGCCTATTCATGCCTGGGGGTTCTCCAGCAAGGGGATTCCTCTTGCAAGCGGCCGCCGGGTCGCGGCGCCGGCGCTTCAGGCTTTCTTCATGCCCCCCCTTTACGATGAGCCAACGGTACGAGATGCCGCGTCGGAACGAGGCAGCAGAGTCTGGGGGAACCGAAACGGCGCGGCGTCTCTACCGTTTTTTATTTGGGGCCGCTTTTGCCGTTCGGACCGCCCACAAAGGGGCCAAGCGAGCGCGGCGGAAGCGGCTTCGCACGTCCTAGACACGATGAGATGAGCGCGGCAAATCCCGCATCGCTCAGGCCGCTGGTGACGCGCAACCGCGTCAGCTCGTACGGCGAATCGCGTTGTGTTTGGAACGACGCATCGGTTGTGAATCCGAAGCGCAGGCCGGCCCGCTCTTCGATGCTGATCGTTTGCGCGTCGAAGGCGCCGCTGGGATAAGCATACGCCTGAACCGCATCGTGAAGGTGGCCCTCCAGCGAACGGATGCAGTCGTCGATTTCGTACTGCTGAGCCGCCGCGTTAAGCAAGGCGAGATCCACGTGGTCGACGCCGTGGCATTCGATCGACATGCCGGCCCGGTGCATGATGTCGATCTCGCGCCACGTCAGGTGGCGGGACTTTCCGACGTTCCCGGTATTGACGAAGAAGATCGCGCGGTCGCCGAACCGCTGCAGGATCGGGAACGCGTAGCGGAATTGGTCGCGGTAGCCGTCGTCAAAGGTGATGAGCACGGCCCGTTCGGGCTTGCGGCCTTCGGCAACATCGCGCTCCAGTTCGGCGATCCCGATGGTGCGCAGACCGCTTGCGTGGAGGTAGCGGAGCTCGGCCTCGAACTGAGCCGGCGAGACGGTTAAGGTCCGCGAGGTGTGATCCGACGGCGACGCTACATCGACCCGGTGGTACATCAGCACCATCGGAATAGCGAGCAGTACGGCGAGTAAGGTGCTCACGATACTTTACTCTCTCTTATACCAAAGGCGTAATCGCAGGTCCAGCCCACACGCCGGGCAAGGCGCGGCGCTACTCGACGCGAAGCGGGGCTTCCTCGATTTGGCGGTCGCCCGGCGTATTGCGTGCGATGATGTACAGCTCGTACCAATGCCGGCGCGAGAGCGGTGGAAGCTCCAGGACGTGCGTGTGAAAGCGATAGATGCCGGGGCCGACGTGCGTGCTGTTGATCGAAAAAGCCGCGGTACGCACCTCGACCGACGCGACGTTGGTGCTCGCTACGATTGTACCGTCAAACCAGGTCCCCGGCTCGATGGTGAGCGTCGAGAACCACATCGCAACGATCCGCGGCGGTGCGTTCGGAAGCTCGACCGGCGCCGTAGGCATCGCTTGCGGCTGATGCTCGGAAACGACGAGATTCGACGGAACGGCTACCGGCCGCGACGAACATGCGGACAGGAGCGCACCGCACGACGCCGCAAGCAACGCTATTAAGGCGTGGCGAAAAGGGTTTCGAGCCGAGTCGAAGGATGACTGCCGATAGATGAAGTTGATGGAATTGCTTTCCGCTCGGGAAGCAGCGGAGCCTTCCGTCCCTCGATTCGACGTCGCCGAACCGGCCGGTACGCCAACCCGTCTCGACTGGCTCATCACGTTTGCCGGCGTATGGATCGTTACGGGACTCTTCATCGACGCGCATCAACACTTATTTCTCGCGGTCGAGTCGTTCCTCAATCCGTGGCACATGACGATGTACAGCGGCGCGGTCTTCGCCGCGGTCGTGCTGGCCATCGAGGCGGTTCCGAACTATCGGCGCACCGGTTCGTTCTTGAAAGCGTTTCCGCCCGGCTACATCCAAAGCGCCTTCGGCGTTGTGGGATTGCTGCTCGGCGGGGCCTTGGATTTTGTATGGCACGCGGTATTCGGATTCGAGCATCAACTCGATCTGCTGTTGAGTCCGCCGCATCTCTTTCTGCTCGCCGGCCTCTTCTTCTTGATTACCGGGCCGGTGCGCAGCGCGCTCCTGCGCCGCGACGAGGCGAACTTGCTCGCGCAGTTGCCGATGTTGATCTCGCTCGGGCTCGCTTTCGAGATCATTCAGTTCGTCACCCAGTACGGATTCTATCCCGAAGCGTTGATGCGCGATCATCCGCTCTCGCAGATCACCCACCAAAACGAACAGTTTACGCTTTCGGTATTCCTCTACTATCGCCAAGCGCTCGAGATTGCGATCGTGATCTGGCAAAGCTTGCTGCTGGCCGCCGCCGTGTTGTATCTCGCGGTAAACAGGCGGCTGCACTTCGGCGCCATCGCGATCTTGTGCGTGGGCGTAAAGCTTTGGATCGGCGGCGAGCTCTCGACGGACCTGCTCGAACTCGTACTGGTCGTGCTCGCCTCGCTGGCGGCCGGGTTGCTCGGCGATCTGCTGGTTGCCAAGCTGCGCCCCTCGACGCACCGTCCTAATGCCTTTCGGGTTCTCGGCTTCGTCGTCCCGGCGGCGTACTTTGCGGGATATTTTGCCATCGCGGTGCCGCTCTTCGGCGGCACGTGGTGGGATGCAAGCTTCGTTTTCGG
>CAZMPP010000272.1:0-3855 GCA_964568035.1 uncultured bacterium | reverse complement strand
CATTAAGACCCTGATGGAAGACCTGGGTGCCAGCCAACGCCAACTGCAGCAGCATAAATGCCGTCGTGCGCTCGCCGGGAATCGCGATGCGCTTGCCGGCAAACTCGCTAAAGAGGGGAGGGGCAGCGTCCGGACGCGCCACCAACAGCGGCCCGCAACCGCGCCCGAGCGCGCCGCCGGCCGGGAGAATGCGATAGCGATTCATCAAAAATGGAATCGCGCCGTAGCTTACTTTCGTAAGGTCGTACGTTCCGTGTTCGGCGGCGTTATTGAGTTCTTCGATGTCGGCTAGCGCGACTCGCACCTCCGGCGCATCGGCGAGCAAGCCGTTGGCCAATGCGGCGAAGATATAGGTGTCGTTAGGGCACGGCGAGTAAGCGAGGGTATAGGCCACTACCATTCACCTGCGTTGCAGACTTCGAAGAGTGCGTCGAGCGCGCGTTGCAATCCGGTCATTCCCGCTTCGAAGTTCCAGCCGCTCGATTCACGGCCTCCGCAGCGGTTGGATATCCCGCGCAGCTCGACGGCCGGAACGCCGGCGAGTTCGGCTGCGCGCAGGGCGGCGAAGCCTTCCATGGATTCGACCTGCGCACCCCGCCCGGCCAAGCGTCGGGCCGTCGCTTCGGTCGACGTGACGCGGGCGACCGTGACGCCGCGCAGCGTGGAGAAACCGCGCGAGCGCATGCGCTCGACCAGCGCGCGGTCGGAGCGGACGATCTCGATTGTCTGCTTGCCTTGCGGCAGGCGCAGCGGGGTCCCGTCTTCGAGATCGACTTCCATGGTGTCGTCGGCGACGACGACGCCCTCACCGATGGCGGCCGCACCGTCGAAGGCGCCGCCGAGCCCGGCATTGACCAGCAAGCGATAGGACGCGCGTGAAAGCTCGGCCGCGATCGTGCAGGCCGCCTCGACCGGACCCACCCCCGTGACCATCGTCGTAATGGAGTCGCGGTTGCGCCAAAACGCGAGCTCGGCTTCGACCGCGGCGGCGAGTAGAATCATGGGACGCCGATAAACTTGTGCGTTTGCAGCGAAAGACGAAACCGCTGCGGATGGGCTTTCACGTAATCCAGCGCCAACGCCACGTTCTGCGGCTTGTTGCCTTCGGGTTGCAATAGAATCGTGGGCTTGTCGCCGAAGAGCGCGAGGTGCTCTTCCGGGACGCGCCGGTCGACGATGAGCTTAGCCTCGTCGGCACGCTGTGCCATGCGCGCATCGACGCGTCGTTTGGGCGAAACGCAGAGCCAAACGCCGGCCGGAAGCTCGGTGAAGATCGTGCCGTTCGACTCGACGTGGACGCGCCGCCCATCGCGGAGCAGCGCGTCGATGAGCGCGCTGGTTTGTGCTTGCGCGAACGGTTCGCCGCCGGTCAACACGACCATGGGGCAATCTTTCCCCGCCGCGCGCACCATGGCGACGATTTCGTCGACGCCGGCGAAACGCTTAATCGCGTAATCCGTATCGCAAAAATCGCAGGCGAGATTACACCCGGCCAAGCGAACGAAAACGGCGGGTGTGCCGGTCCAAGTTCCCTCACCTTGAATGCTGTAAAAGATCTCGGCAAGCGCCAGCACGACTCTCGTTTCAGCCGGCGAAATCGCTGCGGCGTAATACCGCGCAGGCCGTCGCCGTTTCCCAGAGCACGATCTCGTCGAGCCCGGCAAGACGACCATCGAGGCGTTTCCAAATCCAGAGCACGATATTCTCTACGGTAGGGTACTCGATGTGGTCGTTGAGGTGCCGATGATCCAGCGCCTCGAGAACGGACTCTTCGACGACGCGTTCGATCTCGTCGAAATCCTGAATCATGCCGCGGGCCGGGCCGGAGCTTTGAACCGGTCCCCGGATCGCGACCTCAAAACGGTACGAGTGCCCGTGGAGTCGCGAGCATTTGCCGGCGTGGTCCGGAAGCACGTGCGCCGCCTCGAAGCGGAAGAGTTTTCGAATCTGCGCTTAGAGCTCTCCTTGCGGCCCCATGCGTTCCAGACGACGCTTGACGTCGGCGAGGAAGCCGCTGGCTACGTAACCGTCGACGACGCGGTGATCCAGCGAGAGGCAGCAGTTCATCATCGAGCGGATCGCGATTGTATCGTCGTCTCGTACGACGAGCTTCTTGGCCACCGACTCCATCGTCACGATGCCGGCCTGTCCGGCATTGATGATCGGCGCCGAAGCCCACGAGCCGTTCGCGCCGTTATTGTTGACGGTAAACGTTCCGCCGGCGAGATCGTCGACGCCGAGTTTACCTTTGCGAGCCTTGTCGATCAGCTCGCCCGCGGCGGCGGCAAGCCCTTTGATGGAGAGCTTATCGGCGTGCTTGACGACCGGCACGACGAGGTTCGACGGAAGACCGATCGCGATGCCGATGTTGACTTCGTCGTTGACGTAGATGCTGGGCGCGGTGGCGCCGTCTCCCGCGTTGAAGCGGGCGTTCATCAACGGGAAAGCCGCTAACGATTCGACCACGGCGCGGATGAAGAAGGGAAGCAGCGTCAGTTTGTAGCCGGTTTCGCGTTCGAAGCGAGCCTTCTCGCGAACGCGCCACGCCCAAACGTCGGTTACGTCAATCTCGACCATCGACCAGGCGTGCGGCGCGGTACGACGGCTCTCCACCATACGTTCGGCGATGATGCGGCGCGCTTGCGTGAGCGGAACGATCGTCCCCGGAATCGGCTGGGCGTACGTCGACGTGCGACCGGTGGGCGGTGGCGCGGCCGGACCGGGCGCGGGTGCGGCGTGAGCCGGCGCTGCGGTCGTCACGTTGCGCGCGGCGGCCATTACGTCTTCGGCCGTCACGCGGCCGTTCGAGCCGGTTCCTTTAAGCGCGCGAATGTCGATGTGATGTTCGCGCGCCAGGCGGCGCACGGCGGGCGAAGCGCCGCGCAAGGCGGCGTCGGATCCGGCAGCTGCCGGATCGCTCGATGCGGCGGCGCCGTTGGACGAAGGTGGCGCAGAGACGGGCGCGGCTTCGGCCTGCGGCGTTGCGGGCGCGGGTGGCGGCGATGTAGACGCGCCGGCGCCGACCTCTTCGATGATCGCGATCGGCGTGCCGGTTGCGACCGTCTCGCCCTCTTTTACCAGCAGTTCGCGAATGGTGCCGGTCACCGGCGACGGAACGCCGGCGTTAACCTTGTCGGTTGAGACTTCGACGAAGTCTTCGTATTTGTCGACGCTGTCGCCGACGTTCTTGAGCCACTGCGCGACGGTACCCTCGGTTACCGTTTCACCCAGCTGCGGCATAATAATCGTAGCCATTAGAACTTCACCATCTCTCGCATTGCGTCGGCCATCTCGGCCGGCGACGACATAAACTCTTCCTCGAGCGGAAGTGCGTAGCCCATGGCGGGCACGTCGGGACCGCAGAGGCGCCGAATCGGCGCGTCGAGATTAAAGAGTGCTTCCTCGGCAACCATCGCGCTGATCTCGGCGCCGATGCCCCCGAACTTATTGTCTTCGTGAACGATGAGCAACTTGTGCGTCTTCTCGACGCTGTTGAGAATGGCCGTCTTATCCATCGGACGGATCGAGCGCAAGTCAATGACTTCCACCGAGACGCCGTCGTCTTGGAGCGAGCGCGCCGCTTCGAGCGCCCAATGCACGTAGAGGCCGTACGAAACGACGGTCAGCTGCGAGCCTTCTTTGAGCACGTTAGCCTTGCCGAGCGGGATCGTGTAATGTCCGTTCGGGACCTCGCCCTTGATGAGCCGGTAGGTCTTCTTGTGTTCGAGGAAGAGCACCGGATCGGGATCGTCGATCGAGGCATTGAGCAGCCCTTTGACGTCGGCGGGGAAGGCCGGCGCGACGATCTTCAAACCTGGAACGTGATAGAAGAGTGCTTCGATCGAGACTGAGTGC
>CAZMPP010000271.1:0-3858 GCA_964568035.1 uncultured bacterium | reverse complement strand
CGAGAAGATGCACCCCAACGGTGCTCCGATACAGGCTTTTTCCATCGGCGGAGGACGAAAGCTCATTTTGGAGAGCATCTCAACGAGTTGCCCGGGCGGATCGAGCGGCAGAACGAACGGGAGCGCCAGCGCTGCATTTGCTGCGGTGAGTACGGCCCAAAGCGCGACGACCCAGCGCCAGAGGCGCGTGCAGGCCACGGCGCCCACGGCGAACATCGTCGGATAGGCACCAGCTAAATAATAATCCTTGCCGTGCGTGGTGATCACCAATACGGCAGTCACCATAAATGTGACGGAAAGAAACCGCGCGGGCGCCATGCGCTTCAACGCGAAGGGCGCTACGATTCCGGCAATCCATAATGGCGCGAGCAGAACGTTTACTATGAAAAGCTGATCCAGCAAGAAACGCAGCGGACTGCCCGTTAAGTTTCCGGCGTTGTCGTTTCGCACGAGCTCCAGGAATGGAAGTCCGTGCGCGAGTTGCCAGGCGGCGTTCGGCAGCGCGACCAGCGTCACAAGACCGATGCCAATCCAAAAATCTCGCGACCGCCAGATCGAGCGGTCGTTAAAGAATGCGAGACCCAGCCCGATTCCCAATAACCAAAATATGATGCCGTATTTTGCTTCTAGTGCGATTCCAGCGACCAGGCCTGCCCACCAGAACGCGCGGGATTCCGCCAGCAGCACGCCGCGCAAAACGAGGTAGGCTACGGCGGTAAACGCCAGCGGCTCGAAGGTGGAGGTTGATACTGCGGCGCCCATCGCCGTTAGCATCGGAGAAGCGGCGGCAGCGACGGCGGCGAGCCACGCCGCGCGCGTGTTGCCGCCGAGCAGCCGCGCAAACGCTACGACCAGGGGTACGAGTGCCACGGCCGCGAGCACCGCAGGTAAGCGCAGTAGCCACAGGTTGATGCCGCCGATCTGCGTCGCGGCAGCGAGCAGCGGTATTAAGGGCGGCTGGTCGACGTAGCCGATGGCCGGGTGGCGGCCGCAAACGATGAAATACAGCTCATTGGCGAAGAAGCCGTATCTGCCGGCGCTCACCAAATGCACGACGGCGACCACCACGGCCACGAGTCCCGCCGCAAACCACATGGAACGGCTCACGCGCATTTTATTGACGGGCCACGTGCATTTAGCCTGTCATTGCCGCGGTAACTGCGGTCACGTTGGGTGATGCCGCAAGGCGTTAATTTCGGCCGCGAGCGTTCTTAGGTCTCCCGACATTGCCTGGATTGCTTCGATCAATCCGTCGCGCGAGGCATGAATGCTTGCGGAGAGCACGTCGAACGCTCCACCAACCCCGTGTGCCAGGTTCATGATCGCATCGGATTCATCGGGAGCGTAGGGGTCCCCCGAACGCTTCGGTCCCAGAACGATCGCGCCGACGAGCTGTCCGCGAGCGACCATTGGGTAAGCAAACTCGCCTTGCAGCGCGGTATCGAGCGTATGCAGATCGACGCTCTTCCGCCAGGTCTTTAGCGAAACGATTGCCGGGTCGTTCTCGCTCGTCCCGCCGTAGTAGCCGTGCCCATCGTTTAAGAGGACGCTAACCCCCGTAGCATCGGCGTGTTCCTCGAGCAACGCTTTCGTTCGCGCGAGCAACACGCCGGCGTCGGTGATATAGGCTGCCTCGTGCCCGAACGCTCGAATCGCGTTTTCGTCCTCGTGGCGCTTGCGGAAAAAGATCGTATCGAGAATTTGGTCGACACGTTTGTGGATGCCGCGCAACGACAATCCGAGTACGAGCGCGATCGCGGCACCGACGACGAGGTTGGTCGTGTGGCTCGCGCTGCTGAGCCACTCACCGAGCGCCCATTCGATGAGGAGGAAGGCGCCGACAAAAACGAGCGAGACCGTCGAGAAAACTAATGCGCGATTGAGCGCAAAGCCGATGTCGAGGATGCGTCGTATCAGAGCGACGTACGTCAGAACGACAGGCGTGATAAACCCGGTAATGTTGTAGAGCAAAAGCTCCACGTTCGAACTGAGCGGAAGATTGAAACTCGTCGCCAAACCGACGATGCCTGCGGCGAGGTATTGTATGCCTAATGCGAACGTTGCCCAGACGAGTCGCGCTCGATCGGTGCCCCGCGTCGCTACGATCGTCGCGACCGCGCACAGCACCGGAAACACGAACGGCAAGACTGCGATGGCGATCTGCGTAATGGTGCCGGCATACCACGCTTGCATTGGATCGATGACTGCCGTCCAAGCGCCAACGACAAATGCCAGGCCGTAGATCGGCATCAATGCCGCGGCGGCATAACTGAACCACATGAGAGCGCGCCGCAGCAGGCTGGGAGGCCGCGCGAAGGTCATTGCATAGGTTGCCAGCAGCGCCGTGGTAAGACCGTAGAGTGCGGTACCCAGAAAAGCGGCCGTAGCGTCGAGCGCGGGCCATCGCGTAACAAAGTTAATGGGGCTGAGGCAGCTCGAGAGTACCAGCGTACTCAGCAGCAGCGAGAGAATGCGTGCCTCTTTGCTCTCGGACCGTTTCCAAGCAATTACACCGGCGAACGTCAGCGTCCAGACGAACCCGAAATACGCTAGCCACGCATCCCAGCCGAAGCTTAGCAGGCCGCCGCTGGTGAGAGCGCGCGGCTCGGGAACGACGTTGACGATTCGGCGTTTGCCGTTGCGCTCGATCGGTAGGTCGGCGCGCTGGGCCGCCAGCCGAAAGTAAGAGAGCCAGCGATACCGTTCGCCCGGCGCAAGCAGACGGAGATCGATGAGATCGCCGCTTCGAAGCCCCTGACGGTAAGCCGCGCTTTCCAGCGGAGCATCGAGATGAATGATGAAGGGCGCTTCGCCCGTCGCTTTCGGCACGATGAGCGGGCTCGTGTACGAGCGGGTGACGCCGGGATCCACTCCGAGCTTGTACGCTGCGGTCCACGCGGCATTTGCGGTCAGGACAAATCCTAAGGCGCACAACCCCAGCAGAAGCCGCCGCCAAGCCGCGGTGCTCACACCGGCTAAGTACCCCAGCCTAGCCGTCAATCCCGCTCGGAACAGTACGATAAAGGTTAGCTAGGTCCGCAAAATGTGCTCGCCAATCCAAACTGAAGGCAAGCATCGCTGCACCTTATAAGTACTGCACTTCCCAGACCGGTTCAAGTAAAGGAGCATCTGTGAACGGATTCTTAAGGCTTTCTTCGCTGGTAGTGGCGCTGGCGATCGCCGGCTGTAATGCGGCCGGCTCGTCGAACGTTCCCACGTCCGGCACCCCGTCGCAAAGCGGAGCGTCCGCCTCCGCGCACTTTGTGCCCGAATGGCAATCCAAGCACGAGGCACGGCGCGTCTGCAAAGGCGCTCCGGGGACTCCGCAGTGCCACGTATTGATTGTGACCAAGGGTGTAAAACCAGACTGCTCGCCATCCGGCGGCAGCTGCGGCTGGCGCCCCATCGATTTGCAGACTGTATATAATCTGAGTTCATCCTTGGGCAAGGGATCGGGAACCATCGTCGCCCTCATCGAGCTCGGCGACCTGCCTAATGCCGAGTCCGATCTAGCGACCTACCGTAGCACGTTCGGGCTCGGTACGGCGCAATTCAAAAAGTTCAACGAGCAAGGGCAACAATCCAACTACCCTGAGAGCTGTCAGAACTTCGGGTGGTGTATTGAGACCGACCTCGATATTGAAATGGTCTCTGCCAGTTGTCCCCTCTGCACGATCTATCTCATCGAGGGCGGCAATTGCGGCGGCCTGATCTGCGGTTTAGAGAACGCCGAAACGACGGCGGTTAACCTCGGCGCCAAGATCCTCAGCAACAGCTGGGGCTGCAGCAGTTTCAACTACGGCGAGAACTGCGGCGACCCGAACTTCCCGAACTACTTCAGCACCCCCGGCGTCGCAT
>CAZMPP010000270.1:0-3877 GCA_964568035.1 uncultured bacterium | reverse complement strand
TCAACAACATCTTCGTCGTGCTCAAGATTTCGGCGTTAGTCGTCTTCATCGTCGCCGGCGCCTTTCTCATGCACGCGGCAAACCTGCACAACTTTAATCCGGTCGGATGGGGAAAGCTCCATCCTTTCGGCGGTACCGTCGAGTCGGCTCAGCCCTACGGTATCATCGCGATCGGCGCCTACGTCTTCTTCAGCTATATCGGATTCGACACCGCGACGACGACCGCCGAAGAGTGTAAGCGGCCCCAGTTCGACGTGCCCGTCGGCGTGATCGGTGCGCTGGCAATCGGAACGCTAATTTATTGCGCAACGGCCATCGTTCTCGTCGGCGCGGTTCCATGGAGTCAGGTGCCGATCAAGAACCCGCTGGTCTACGCGCTCGCGCCGCTGCATATGCCGGTGCTGAACTGGGTTATCACCATCGGCGTCCTGGCCGGAACGACGAGCGTCGCGCTTGCCTCATTGCTTGGACAGTCGCGCATCTTCTACGTCATGGCGCGCGACGGGATGCTTCCCCCGATCGTCGCGAAAGTGAGCCCGCGCTTTAAGACGCCGCTCGTCACGACGATGATTACCGGCGTCGCGGTGGCCGTTCTGGCGCTCATCGTGCCGCTCAACAACTTGCTAAATCTCGTAAACATCGGAACGCTTATCGCCTTCTCGGTCGTATGCGCCGGCGTGCTCTACCTGCGCAAGAAACGCCCGGACCTGCCGCGCAGCTTCCGCGTACCGTTCGTTCCGCTCTTTCCGATCTTGGGTATCGTTTGCTCGCTCTTCTTGGCCGTCTTCGGCCTATCGCGTGCGACGTGGATGTGGTTCCTCATCGCCCTCGTCGCCGGACTGATCTTCTTCTTCGCCTATGGCTTCCGCAAATCAAATCCAGCCGACGTCGTTCCCGTCGAAGAGCCCGAAGGCCTCAGCGAATACGCGTAGTTTTGGCAAGCGTCAGGCGGGAGCGACCACGCTTTCGCTTTGGCCAATCTCGTGAAGATATGCCGGGTACTTTTCGGCGATGACCTTCTCGATTTCGAGCCGCAACATGCCTAGGAGTTCATCCTCGGGATAGGTTCCGACTAACTCGCCGGCACGATAGATCGCACCCTTGCCTTTTCCTCCGGCCACGCCGACGTCCGCCATCTTCGACTCACCCGGTCCGTTGACGACGCAGCCCATCACCGCGACTTTAACCGGTGCTTGATACGACTTGGCGATCGCTTCGACCGCTCGTCCGAGCTCGAGCACCGAGATCTCGGCGCGGCCGCACGACGGGCACGCAGTAATCTCAAAACCTTTTTCGCGCAGTCCGAGCGACTTGAGGATGCTCCAGCATACCGGCACTTCTTCGATCGGATCGGCCGCCAGCGAAACGCGAATCGTATCGCCGATGCCCTCCCACAACAGGATGCCCAAACCGATCGACGACTTGATCGTGCCGTCGCGCAGCATGCCGGCCTCGGTGATGCCGAGGTGCAGCGCGTAGGGCGTTCCGCGTTCGCGCAGCTTTTGGTCGGCTAGGCGATACGCCGCTACGGTCGTGGCAACGTCGTGGGCTTTGAGCGAAATGGCGATCTCCCTATGGCCATGCTCCTCGAGCAACTCGACGTGGCGCAGCGCCGAAAGCACCATCGCCTCGGCCGTATGCCCGTATGCTTTTTCTAAGTCCGGCGCAAGCGAGCCGAGATTGACGCCGACGCGAATTGGGATTTCTCGCGCCTTGGCCGCAGTCACCACTTCCGCGACTTTCTTGGGATCGCGAATGTTACCCGGATTTAAACGGAGTTTGGCAACGCCGGCTTCGATCGCCGCCAGCGCCATCTTGTGATCGAAGTGAATATCGGCAACGATGGGCACCGGTGAACGATGCACGATCGCCGGTAAACCGGCGGCGTCTGGCGGATCCTTTACGGTAACCCGCACTACCTCGCAGCCTTCCATCGCTAAACCGTAGATCTGCTCCAGCGTTGCGTCGGCGTCGGCCGTGTCGGTCGTCGTCATGGACTGCACCACGACGGGATGCTCGCCGCCGATCCAGACGCTCTTCGCGTCGGCTTTTCCAGTCTTATTTTGAAGGAAGATCGGTTTGCTGGCACGGCGGATCCGCAGCATTACATGACTCCTTGGCCGGTGACGATGCGTGCGATGTCGTGGAAAGCGACCAGCATGATCAGCGCCATCAACGCGGCAAAGCCGGCAATGTGCACCATCGCCTCTTTCTCCGGGTCGACCGGCCGTCCGCGGATCAGCTCGGCAATAATGAAGGCGGCGCGGCCGCCGTCGAGCGCCGGAATCGGCAGAAGATTGAACAAGCCCAGCGCAAACGAGATGGTCGCCGCCAGCGAAAAGTACGGCCCCCATCCCCAATCCTGCACCGTCGCTGCGACTTGCCCCATCCCGATCGGCCCGGCAATCTGCGGTGCGTACTTGGTGAACTGCGTTACTAACAACCCCACGCCGTCGAACGTCTGTCGCGCGATGGCCACAAACTCGCTCCCGCTCTCGCTAAAGGCCCGCAGGATGCCGACGCGCTCGAAAGCCGGAACCGGCGAGAAACCGATGCAGCCGCTGTTCCGTCCGACCGGCGGCGGGCATGGACGCGGCTGGACGTACACTTCGTTGTGTACGCCGTTGCGCTGGTAGACCAAGTCCAGCCGCTTTCCAAGCGCGGCGTGAATGCGATCGACGAGACTCTTGCCGTTGGTGATCGGCACGTTGTCGATGGCGAGGATTCTATCGCCCGGACGAAGGCCGGCGACGGACGCCGGCGACCCCGGCAAGACTTCGCCGACGACGGGCTGATTGGACTTGTCGCTGGCAACGCCGAATGCCAGCGCCGCGACGAGCAAAATCAGGTAACACAGCACGAAGTTCGCAATCGGTCCCGCCAAGATGATCGCGAGACGGCTCCACGGAGACTTCGCCTGAAAGTTGCAATCGGCGCGCTGGCTCCCCGCGCGAAACTCGCGCTGCGCCTCGGCCTCCGATACTTTGTTGTCCTCGCCTTCCATCGCGCAGAAGCCGCCGATGGGCAACGCGCGCAGTGAGTACTGCGTGCCGCTCGCCGGGCTCGTCCAACTGGCAATCTTCGGACCAAAGCCGACGGCGAACTCGTTGACGCGAACGCCGTTGCGCCGAGCCAGCACGAAGTGGCCCAGCTCGTGGAGGACGATCAGCACCGAGAGCATCACGAGGAACGTAATGACTTTCCCGATTCCGACGAGGGTTACGACGGCTAACACGTTAGTTACTCGACGACCTTTCGATAGTGGCGACGATCTCTCCGGCGGCCTCGCGAGCCTCCCGATCGGCTAGTCTTACCCCCTTGAGGCTGGGCTCGCCGCGCGGGGTCCGGTTCATCGCCTCGGCGATGACCTCGGAAATTTTGCCGAAACCTATTCTACCTTCTACGAACGCATTTACGGCAATTTCGTTTGCGGCCGAGAGGACCGCCGGCATGGTCCCCGCGGCAGCGAGCGCTTCGTAGGCCAGGGTGATGCAAGGGAAGCGTTCGGGGTCGGGCGCCTCAAAGTCGTATCGCAGGGCGATGTCGCCGTTCCGGGCACCCAAAATCCAACGCGGCTCGCGATCGGGCCCGGGGCTCTTCGCGCCGTCGTTATACGAGTCCAAACGCTTGGGATAACTCAGCGCGTATCCGATTGGCAGGCGCATGTCCGGATAGGCGAGCTGCGACTTCACGTTTCCATCGGTAAAAATGACGAAGCCGTGCGCGATGGATTGCGGATGCACGACGATGCGAATCCGCTCTCCCTCGATGCCGAAGAGCCGGCTGGCTTCGATAACTTCGAGCCCCTTGTTCATCATCGTAGCCGAGTCGATTGTATTCTTCGTTCCCATATTCCACGTCGGATGCGCCAGCGCAG
>CAZMPP010000269.1:0-3878 GCA_964568035.1 uncultured bacterium | reverse complement strand
GAAATCGTGGAGAAGATCGACGGACTCGATTGGTGGCAGTACGGAACGTTTAGAACGCAGCAAATGGCCTACGACGGCAAGCCGCACGCGCTGGAGCTCTTGGTTTCGGGCAAACCCGTCGAAGTAAGTCTCGCCGCACCGTATATCGTGGAGGCGCAAGAGCGTGAACCCGACCGGTAGATTCGGCTCGCGCGCCGGCGCGTACGCCGTTTTCCGTCCGTCTTATCCACCCGGAGCCATCGATGCGGCACTCGCCGGGCTCGGCGATACGCACGCGCTCGTCGTCGCCGACGTCGGCGCGGGCACGGGAATCTCGGCGCGGCTCCTAGCCGACCGTTGCGCGCAAGTGATCGCGGTCGAGCCCAACGCGCGCATGCGAGAGGCGGCCAAGCCGCACGAACGCGTGCGCTGGGTGGACGGGAGCGCCGAGAGCACCGGATTAGCCGATGGCAGCGTCGATATCGTCACCGCGTGTCAGGCCTTCCATTGGTTTGCCAACGACGTCGCAATGCACGAGTTTCGCCGCATCGCTCGCCGGCGTGCGGCGCTGCTGCAGTACGAACGCGACGAATCCGATCCGTTCACCAAAGCGTACGGGGACGTTGTGCGTTCCTATGCGACCGACGACACCGAAGGATTGCGCGAAAAAGGGTTGGCCGTCTTTGCCACGTTTCCCGGCGCGCGCGCCGCGCGGCACGTCGTGCCCTTGCGCCAGCCCCTCGATTGCGAAGGTTTACTCGGGCGAGCCGCTTCTTCGTCGTACTTGCCAACGTCGGGCGATGCCGGCGAGGCCCTGCAGCGCGATTTGGCGGCGGTATTCGATCGGTTCGCACGCGACGGCAGAGTGGATCTGGCGATGAGCACGTACGTGCTGACCGCCGACTGGTGACGATGGCGCCCGAGCGCAAGCTTCGCGTCGGCATCGACGTGGGCGGAACGTTCACCGACGTCGTTGCAATTGACGCCGCAACGCGCCGGCTCGTCGCCGTCGTCAAAGTTCCGACGACGCATGAGGCAGCTGAAGGCGTTGCCGCGGGAATCGTCGCCGCGATCGAGCGTTTACTGCACGAATCCGGCGTCGACTCGGCAGAGATTGCGTTTATCGCCCATTCGACGACGCAGGCCACCAACGCACTGCTCGAGGGAGATTTGGCTCGCGTCGGCGTCGTCGGACTGACGGATGGCCCACCGTGGCTTTCGCGGCGGGCGATGCGCTTTGCGCCGCTGCCGCTCGGCTCGGGAGCTCGATTCGAACCGGTCTTTGCTTTTGCATCGGCCCGCGACGATGTCGCAATGCGCGCCTGTGTGGACCGCCTTGTCGCCGAAAAGGCCGAAGCCATTGCTGCAAGCCGCAGCTTTGGCGTCGACCGCCCGGAACGCGAGTCGTTGGTCGTCGATTACGCGCGCTCGCTGCAGGTCGATGCCACCAGCGGTCACGATGTCAGCACGGCGTACGGCCTGCGCGCGCGGACGCGGACGGCCGCGCTTAACGCGGCGATCCTACCAAAGATGGTACGCACCGCACGCATGACTGCGGCGGCCGTCGAGCGAGCCGCAATTCCCGCGCCGCTGATGGTGATGCGCAGTGACGGCGGCGTGATGGACGTGCGCGAGATCGAGCGCCGCCCGATTTTGACGCTGCTCTCCGGACCCGCCGCCGGCGTCGCCGGTGCGCTGCTCTACGAACGGCTCGGCGAAGGCATCTTCATCGAAGTTGGCGGCACGAGCTCGGACTGCTCGGCGATTCGCGACGGCCGTCCGCAGATGCATCCGGCACGTATCGGCGGCTACCGCACGATGCTGCGTACGCTCGACGTTCGAACGCTGGGCATCGGCGGCGGCAGCATGCTGCGCGTTGACGGGAATAGCATCGTCGACGTCGGCCCGCGCAGCGCTCATATCGCCGGATGCGCCTACGCGTCGTTCGTTACATCCAGCGTGCTCGACGCCGCCCGCGTCGAACGGATAGCGCCGACGCCGCGCGATCGGGCCGACTACGCCGTGCTGGTAACTCGGGATGGCAAGCGCATAGCGCCGACGACAACCTGCGCCGCCAACGCGCTGGCATTGATTCCTGCGGGTGCCTTTGCGCGCGGAGACTCGGACGCGGCGATGCGTGCGTTTGAGCTGTTGGCGCGGGATCTGGGCGACGACGCCACGGCGCTGGCGCACCGCGTGCTGGAAATTGCTTCGGCAAAACTGCGCGAGACCATCGAAGCGCTGATCGCAGATTACGGCCTCGATCCGCAGCGAGCGGTCGTCGTCGGCGGTGGCGGCGGCGCCGGTGCGCTGATTCCCCATCTTGCCGAGACGATGTCGCTGCCGCACCGCATCGCTCGCGACGCCGAAGTGATCGCGCCGATTGGCGTGGCGCTGGCGCTGGTACGCGACGTCGTGGAGCGAACGATTCTCGCACCTACACCGCAAGAGATCGCCGGGATCCGGCGCGAGGCGGCCGATCGCGTCGTCGCCGCGGGGGCCGCACCGGATCGCGTGGAGGTTGCCGTCGAGATCGATACGCAGCGCAATCGCGTCACCGCCACGGCCTCGGGCGCCACCGCGTTGGTCGAGTCGGCAGCAGATACGGCCTGCGATGCTTCCGAACGACGGTCTGCGGCCGCATCTTCCCTGAACTGTGAGCCCGACGTTCTCGAAGAACGTGCAGCGACGCCGTCACTGACTGCGTACGAGCGACGCCGAAACGTCTCGGGCGCCTTTGGCCGCACGCGTGAGCTGCGCGACCTGAGGATCGTTGACGAACGCGGCGTCGTGCGGCTTGCATTACGCGATGCCACGATTACCCAGACAACGGTGGGCGAGCTGGAATCGAGCGTCCGCGACTGCGTCGAGGCCGCGACGCGCTTCGGGGACGTCGGACGCGCACTGCCCGCGCTTTACTTACTGCGCGGCGCGCGCATCGCAGCGTTTGAAGGCTTATCGAGCGCCGATCAAGCCGTCGCGCTTACCACAGAAGAGACCGACGGTTGCGCGGCCGGCGAGCGCGTTACCTTGCTCGTCGTACCGCGCACCGCCTAATTAGTTTACCGGCGGTTGTCGTACCGCAAGCCGGTCTGCTTCGGCTAGTGCGACGGTGCTCTTATGCCGGCCGTACCCGAAGTAGAAGATCAAACCAATGGCCATCCAGATGAGGAACCACAGCCACACGATCGGGAAGAAGCCCCACGCAACCGGATTGCCGACCTTCAGATAATAGATCAAGCCGAGAGCCGTTACTGCGGAGAGGATTGGAATAATGTACGGTCCTAACGGTAGCTTGAACTGTCCCTGCAGCTCCGGGTGCCGCGTGCGTAAGATCGGCACCGCAATCGACACCAGGATAAACGCAACGAGCGTCCCCATGTTGGTCAGCGATCCGACGATGTTGATCGGCGTCAGCGCAGCGATGACCGCGATGCAGATCCCGAAGAAAACCGTCGAAAAGATCGGCGTGCGCCAAGTCGGATGGATGCGGGTGAACGACGGCGGAATCAGGCCGTCGCGAGACATCGCGTAGAAGACTCGGCTCTGGCCGAACATCATCACGAGCAAGACGGTCGTGAGGCCGGCAATCGCCCCAATCGAAATAATCACGCCGGCCCAGCCCAATCCGACGTAATTCATCGCAAAGGCGACCGGGTACGCGACGTTGAGTTTGAAGAATGGAACCATTCCGTTGAGGATCGCCACCACGATGATGTAGAGAACCGTGCAGATCACCAAGCTCATGATGATGCCGAACGGAAGATCTTTGCCGGGATTGCGGGCTTCTTCGGCCGTTGTCGATACGGCGTCGAAACCGATGTAGGCAAAGAAGATAAACGCGGCGCCGCCGAGCATTCCGGTCCAGCCGAACGGGAAGTAACCGCCGAGACCGGCCG
>CAZMPP010000268.1:0-3948 GCA_964568035.1 uncultured bacterium | reverse complement strand
GCCGCCGTCGCGAGCGCGCAGCGGAAACGTGTGCCCGGGCCGCAAGAAATCCGCTGCCCGCGCCTCGGGATCGAGCAGCCGTTTGATGGTGGCGGCGCGATCGTGCGCCGAGATTCCGGTGGTGGTTAAACCGCGCGCCTCGACGGAAACGGTGAAGGCCGTTTCGTGCACCGCGGTATTCTCGCGCACCATCTGCGGAATGTGCAGTTCGTCGAGCCGGGCACCGACCAGCGGCACGCAAATCAGCCCACCGGCGTGCTTACGCATAAAGTTGATCGCCTCGGGTGTGACCAACTGGGCGGCCATAACAAGATCGCCCTCGTTCTCGCGGTCCTCGTCGTCGAGAACGACCACCATCTTCCCGGTACGTACGTCGGCGATAGCCTCTTCGATCTCGTCGAAGGGATCGTCGCGTTCGGCCAACTGATCGCTTAGCGAGGGGAACAGGTGGGTGAGGCGCTGGAGCGTGCGGTACGACGGCTCGCGGCGGCCCGAACGCAGGAGCGAAATGGCCGACTCGGTCAAGCCGGCACTCTCGGCGACCCCGGCGGCGCTCAGGCCGGCCTCTTCCATCGCGGCGTTCAGGAGATCGGCAAAACGGCTCATTGCCTCTAGGGTACGGCGGCCTTTACAAATGTCAAGACGAATCAGTCGCTTACTTTTCACCCGCGTTACGTTCCGGCATACTTGAAACGGTCGTTTCAATTATGCTAGGATAGCCCGTGTCACGTACCCCGGACGAGGCCCGGCGCGCCGAGCTGCTCGACCGAGCCGTCGACTACGTCTGTCGCCAGGGTTTGGCCGATCTTTCCTTGCGGCCGCTTGCCAAAGCGGTGGGCTCGAGTCCCCGCGTCCTTCTCCATTACTTCGGTTCGAAGGAGAACTTGGTTGTCGAAATCGTTGGGCGCGGACGCGCCCGTCAGCGCGCCATGATGGCGCAACTCAAGCTCAGCGACCTTTCGCCGCGCGAAATCTCGCGGACGCTTTGGCGCGAGTGGAGCAAGCCCGAGTGGGAACCGCTGACGCGACTCTCCTTCGAGATCTACGGACTGGCGCTTCAGGATCGCGCGCGCTTTCCCGGCTTTCTCGAAAACGCAATCAACGAATGGCTCGCAGCGCTCGAGACGTGCACGCAGCTGCCGGGCTATAGCCGCGTGCAATCGCGCGCACTGGCGACCGTCTTAATTGCCGGCTTCCGCGGTTTCCTACTCGACCTTTTTGCTACTCACGACCGCCCGCGTATCGATCGCGCGGTCGACCTTTGGCTTTCGATGCTCTATGCAGAATAAAGGCGCCCGTCGCGGAGCGACGATCTTTATCTTCGTTACGGTTCTCATCGACATGTTGACGTTCGGCATGATCGGTCCGGTACTCCCCAAACTCATCGCCGGCTTCGTCGGCAACGACTATGCCCACGCCGCCGAGATCATCGGGCTCTTCGCCACGGTCTGGGCGGTGATGCAGTTTTTTGCCTCGCCGTTTCTCGGGATGCTCTCCGATAAGGTCGGCCGGCGTCCGGTGATCCTGTTGTCCAATGCCGTCAGCGTTGTCGACCTTGCAATCATGGCGCTGGCGCCGAACCTCTGGTGGCTCTTTGCCGGCCGGATGCTCTCAGGTGTCGCGTCGGCCAATATGACGGCAGCTAGCGCATACATTGCCGACGTCACTCCGCCCGAGAAGCGCGCCGCGGCGTTCGGCATGATCGGAAGCGCGTTTGGTCTGGGATTTATGGTCGGTCCGGCGATCGGCGGCGTCGTCGGAAACATCAACCCGCGACTGACGTTTTGGGCGGCCGCGGCCTTCGCACTGATCAACTTGCTTTATGGCCTCTTTGTTTTACCAGAATCGCTCCCACGCGAGCGGCGCACGCAGCGCATCGAGTGGAAGCGCGCCAATCCGGTCGGCTCGTTGCGGATGCTTGGGTCGCATCACGAACTCTGGGGCCTGAGCTGGGTGAACCTCGTAACCTATATCGGGCACGAAGTCTTTCCCAACGTGTGGGTCATTTTCTGCATCGCGGCGTTCGGGTGGAGCACGGGCAGCATCGGCCTGACGCTCACGCTGGTCGGCGCGGTCGCCGCGGTCAATCAGGCGACGTTGGTTGGTCCGGTGGTGAAGCGCCTCGGAGAACGGCGCGTACTGCTGGCGAGCCTCGTCGTTGCGGTCGTTGGTTTGGCCCTCATGGGAATCAACAACGGCTTCGTGTTTCTGGTGGCGGCGGTAATTATCTCGCTGCCGATGTACCAGGCATCGTCCCAAGCGCTGATGACGCGCCGCGTGCGTCCCGAAGAACAGGGGGAACTGCAAGGCGCGCTGGGATCGCTGCGCGGCATCTCAATGCTCGTCGGACCGGGAATTTTTTCCCTAACGTTCGCGCAGTTTGCCGGTCCGTGGCGCTCCTTGGGGCTGATCGGTGCACCGTGGCTGCTCGCGGCGATGCTCTACACGGTCGCGCTCGTTATCGCGTGGCGCGTAACGTCACGGGCCGACGACGTCGTGCTTCCCGCACCCGAGCCGGGGCCGACGGTCTACGCTGAAGGCTAAGTTCGTTACGGGCCGGTGGCCATCGAGATTACGTTCGACGCCGCAAACGAATAGAAGGGCGACTGGTTCCCATTTTTATGCGCATGGTATAAGTCTACGCCCTTGTCTTGGCCGTCGACGTAGACCACGCGGCCGCGTTCGGCGATCGTTTCCAAAAGATACACGCCCGACGGAAGGACGATCGTGCTAGTCGGTGGACCGGATCCATCGGCATCGGCGGCGTAGCGCTCGATCCGGCCCGTCTTATAACTCGCGTCGGTACTGGCAATATAAAGATTCCCCGTACCGTCGGTCGCAATAGAGTGAGCGTACCCGACATATCCGCCTTTAAAAACCCGCGTTTTCTTGGGTTTGGAAAGCGCGTTTACAAATTCGTCGACTTCGTACGTTGAGTCGTCAACGAAGAGGTTATCCGATGCGTCAACCGCCAGACCCATTAACCAGTGCGGCTTCGGGAAATGTATAAGTTGAATGGGAATGGCCTCTCCGTCCGCCGTCGGTGAGTAAACGGCAACATCTTCGCAGAGCCGCGGAGACTTGTGTTTGCCGCGGTGCGAGCCCCTTACAGGTGCGGCCGTGCCGGTCGTATAGATCCCGGCGAAGAGATAGCCTCCCGCATCGGCCGCCAGGGAGCTCACGCCCGAATAGCCACCGCTTCCGCGACCACATACGCGGTGTTCCGGGATGGTTATCGTTCGACTGGGCTGGTCGGCGTTCGGGGGAAATGCCACGACGCCATTTCCATAGTCGGGGGCACTTGCGTAGAGGGTTCCATCACCCGCTACGGCGAGCAATCCGCCGTACCCGTTGTAGACCAGATCCGGAGTGGCTTGTGGCACCCCGTTGACCAACTTAAATCGCTCGATCGACGGGTAGTGCGTCGCGGTCGAGACCGAGATCCACAGGTGGCCGGTGCTTGGCGCAGCCGTTGCTTGGCGAGTCGCCGGTTGCGACACTGTGGGTGCAGCGGCCGTTACCGGCGCTTGGCATGCCGTCAAAGAAACTAGCCCGAGAAGTAGTGCGATTTTCATTTCAGCCCTCCGGGAAAATGACGATCGGCTTGACCATCCGTAATTCGGCAAGGTCGCGATAGGCTCCCGGAACCTCGTCAAGAGAAACCAGGGTCGCGCCGACCTTTTCGGCCGTTACGATGCCCTGCTCGATCGTCGCCAAGGAGGCGCGGGTGTCGTCAGGCCCGCACGAATAACTTCCAACGACGCGCAGATCTCCAAAATAAAAACGCTGCGAGTCGAACGTCACGGGAACTTCGGGCGGAAACGGGGTGAACATTACTACCGTGCCGCCTGGCGCGGCCATCTCCACGGCAGTCTGCAGCGCGCCGGCGGTTCCGGGTCCGCAGATAACGACGTCGGCGCCGTCACCCAGCACGCGGCGCGCGTCGTC
>CAZMPP010000267.1:0-3963 GCA_964568035.1 uncultured bacterium | reverse complement strand
TTCTAAACGTTCCGTACTGCCACCAATCGAGTCCGTCGATCTTCTCCACGATTTCGCCCGAGCGTAGCCCCGCCGCGTAGGCCGGACCGCCCGCCCGAACGTAGGCGCGCATGTTGCCGTCGGGCGTTTTGAAGAGCGCATAAAAGTACGTAGGCTTATCACCCGGTGCGGCGGCCACACCGCGATCGAAGAGCGCACGGCTGCGCACCGGTTCGTTGCGCGCCCAAAGCTGCAAGCGCGCTGCACCTTGGAGGGCGAGTTCGCGTGCCGTTGCGGGCTGCGGCGGCGGCGAGACGACTTGGTGATCGTGCCACTCGCCGACGATCCATCCGCCGCAATCCTGCAGGCGAAGACCGATGTCGAGATCGTCACCCTCGGTAAGCGCAAACGTGGATGTCGTGACGAGTACGTAGGCGGCGTACGTCTTATTCGAACAGTCGCTCGCGTTGGGGTCGTCGCGGAGGCGCAGCGTCTGCACCAGCGACCCGGATAGCGCTTGCGCGACCGCGTCGGCGGCGACCCGTCCCAACGGCGTACCGTCGTCGTCGACGGCTACGCGATTGCGCGCCCCGGCCGGCGCATAGAGGCCCGGCCAAAGCTCGCCGGCGCGCGCGATGGCGCCGAGCGAGGCAAAAATACGTTCCCCAAAGAGCGCCGGCGCTGCCAGCACAACGGCTAGCGCTGCGACGATCGCCACGCCAACCTGGAATGGCAGCGTGCGCTTGGTGATCGTATCGATCGGAACGCCGGTGAAGTTGGCGATCCACACGTTGGCCGTGTTGGTGGGGTCGCAGACGTTCTGCACTTGCACCACGGCCATAATCGCCGCCACCAGCACGACCGGGGGAAGCACGTGCGCCGCCAGCATGGCCGTAAAGATCGCAATGCCGACGCCGAAGGGATTGAGCGGACCGCGATAGAGCACCAGCGGACTCGCCACGCCGAAGAGCAGCACGTAGGCGACCGGATTGCGCAGCCAGGCGCCGCCGACAATGGGCTGCAGCGCCGCGGCAAACTGGGGCTGCTGCGTCGCTACCAGCAGCATCCCGATGCCCATAAAGAGCACGACCGCGGCGGCAACGTCTTCGACACCGCGAATGGCCGACGAAACGAGCCGCTGTACGGCGAGGCTCGGCCGCGTCGTCAGCACGCCGTAGAGCGCCGAGATCAAGAATGCCGGCGCGGCCTCGATCTTCAGCACGTAATACAGCACCAGCGGCACGAGCGGCGTGATCAGGGCGATCGCCGGGACTCCGCGCCGCGCTTCGGGTTTGGCGCGAACCGCCCAGGTCGCGTAGCCGCGCTCGCGCCGGAACGCAACGATCGCGTAGGCGATCAGTGCGACTGCATCGATCGCGGCCAGCACGACCGCGTAGTGGATGAGCTGCGCCCGCGCGATTCCGAAGTAGGTCGTGTAAAAGGTCCAGTTGGCGATGTTGAAGATAAACCCGAGCGCAAAGCTCATCAAAAAGAGCGTGGCTGCCACCGTTCGCGGGATCCCGGCCGTCATCATGATCGGCAGAACGATCGATCCAACCATGATGATTCCGCCGAGCCCGGAAAGCGAGGTAAAGAGCACGGCGACGATCGCCGAGAAACCCAGAGCGAGAGCGAAGGGCTTCTCGCCGCCGTACTCGGCCGCAAGATCCACGATTGCCCGCGCGATTCCCGTCTCGATCGTCACGCGCCCGAGCAGTGCGCCGAAGATGACCGCCACGTAGAACGGCGCGAGCTTGATCGCGCCACTACTGACGATCTCGCCGAGCTTCGAAACCGGAACGCCGGCGACGAGCGCCATCAAAATCGCCATCGCCGGCACCGCCACTAACGCCGGCACCCAGCGCAGATACATCAGCACCGCAAAGACGGCGAAGACGAGCAGCACGAGTGCGGCGCTCAGGAGTGGATTACCTCATCGAAAGGCGGCAGTTTACCGGTGCGGCCATATGCTTCGGTGACGCGATAAAAGGCGTCGGCGTAGCGGATGGCGTTCTGCGCGGCCAGATGGTAACGCTCGAGATTGCTCGCCAAGTGGCCGTCGCGACTCTCGTAGCGCCAAGCGCGAGCGTAGAGCGGAGCGATATCTTCGTAGGCATCCCGAAGCTCCCACATCCAGTACTTGCACCAGTAGAGATCGCGGACCGTGCGGTCGCGGTCGGTCGCCGCGTGCGCCAGCGCGTCGGCATACATCGCCCGAATCTCGCCCGGCATCTGCAGCTTGCGGCCCAGCGCGTCGTAGCGGCGCCCCGCCAAGAACATCACGAATGCGGCGTTGGCGTGCAGCGGCGGCGTCGCAAAATACCGATCCTGCTGCACCGTCTCCGCTGCACGACGAACCTCCGAAAGGTCCACGCTCGAGGCCAACGACTCGGCTGAGGGATCGAAAGGGTCGGCCCAAAAGAGCGCGTCGGTTTGACCGTACCCGCCTTGCGACGGCTCTAGCGCGTGCAGCATCTCGCCAAGTTGTGCGACGTCGGCGCTGTAGCTCGCATCCTGCACGCCGAAGAACGCGCTGGGAAAACTGGAAGCAAATGTCGTGTCGTCGACGGCGCCCAATTGCCAGGCAGCGGCTGCAGCATAGATTACCGGGTACCATGTGGCTTCGTAGAGCGTCTCGCCATCATCGTGCCAGACCGTCTGGAAGAGCCCGAGCACGGCCGCACTCTTTCCTTGATCGATGAAGCGCGCTTCGTTGCGCAACGCGCGCTCGACGTTTGGATAGATCTCGTTCCAGTTGCTCGCACCCGGTGCGACCATTTGTTCGAGGCCGCCATTCGCGATCGTCTTGATGTACCGTTCGAAAGTTGCTTCGTCACCGTAATGCCAATTGACGATGACCGCGGTGCTCGGGATGAGCTTCATGATGGCGGGATCGTTCTCGATCCCGTCGTCCCACAGCATCACGCGCGCGCCCGAAGGCGCGATGAGTCGGTTCATCGCCACGATGTGGTCGGCGTATGCCTGGGATCGGCCGCGCTGCGCCACGTATTGCTGCGTCTGTCCCAAGCCCAGCGTCGCCGTTTCGTCCGATCCAATATGGAAGAACGGTGGACGGCCCACAGCGGCGAGTTCCTGTTCGATAATGCGGGACAAGTACTCGGATGAGAGCGACACGTTCGGCGCGAGCAGGAAGCCGTGCGGAAGTTCGGCCGCGGGGGCGTAGCGCTCGAGCTTGAGGGTGTTGTGCATGTGAGCGAAGGTCTGCTGCTCCGGAATAAGCGAGACGTGAAAGCGTTTTGCGTAAGCCGTCAAATCGCGCAGCTGCGCCGGCGTGATACCATCGAGCGGCGCGGGCAGCGGATCCGTCGGGCTAACGAAGACGTGCTCCATATATGGCGAGTAGCCGTTCATTTTGAAGGCGGCGATCGTGCGGATCCGCTCCCCGAAGTATTGCATCGTAGGCAGGGGGCCACGCGAGACATCGTCGGAGAGTACGCGCCAGCGAAGCGCCGGACGATCTTCGATGCTAACGCACGGCATCGTCCATGCGCCGCCCTCGCGCTGCGGCAGTTGCGCCAACGTCATCGCACCGTAGAAGGCGCCGGCTGCATCGCTGCTCTCGATCGTCGCCCTTCCGCCGTTAACGGTCAGGCGATAGGCTTGCGGACTCAACGATGCGTCGCGCCGCACGACGATCGCCGCGTTGGTTTGCGCTACTCGCAGGCGCCCGATACCCAGCGCGCTCCAGCGTTCGTCGATCTCCTCGCGCGCCGCCGGATCGAAGCCCGAGGATATTGTGTTTGGAATCGGCGCGCTCGGCAGCGCGCAGGTTTGGCTCGAAACGCGGGCGGGCTGCGGTATCAGATGGAGCGCGGCCGCAGCAACGACGACGACGAGCGGCAATGGTGACTACAACGTCTGAGCCGGCGCCGCTGCGGCACGCATCGCCGCCTCGCGCCGGTCGAGCGTCTGCGTCACTTCGTCGAGCAGCCCGTTCAGCGACGCCGGATCGATCGAACGCAC
>CAZMPP010000266.1:0-3979 GCA_964568035.1 uncultured bacterium | reverse complement strand
GGCGCAGTGTTTGGGCGTCGGGCCGCTCCACGGCTGTCCGGTTAGCGAGTTGGTCAAGTTGTGATTGATCTGCGAGCCGCGCGTGAAGTTGCCTTTATCGATCATCACGTATTTGTGGCCGGCGTAGTTCACCAGGAAATCGACTTCGGTTGCCGCGCTGTCGTTGGAGTTGTAGTAGACGACGTTGATGCCGTTGGTGGTGTTTCCGCCGTTCGAGTTGACCACGCAACTGACGACGGTCACGCCGAAGGCGGAGCCGTTCTTCTTGTTTTTCGCCGAAGCGCTCAGGGGTAAAATAATTGCGCAGAGCACCGCAAGTGCGGAGAGCGTTAGCTTCATCCGGATTCGTCCTCACTTTCCAATGCAGAAGCGGGAGAATATCCCGTCGAGGACCTCTTCGGCGGCTACCTGCTCGCTTACATGCCCAAGCGCCGAAAAGGCACGCTGGATTTCCGTCGCTGCAAAGTCGACCGGCTCGCCCGCATCGAGTGCGTCGCATGCGGCGCCTAGAGACGCCAACGCCTCGCCGGCGGCTTCGAACTCGATCAGCGAGGCGAGGTGCGGCCTCGCGATGTCCGGGCTCTCTCCGCCCCATCCAGCCGCGGCGATCGCTTCCCGAATGCGCGCGATAGTTCGGCCGTCGTGGACGCTTCCTAAAATCGCACCGGCCTCGCGGATTTCGCGGGCGCCGCGGTCGCCCACGTCGGCCTTGTTGAAAAAGAGTACGCGTTCGCGGTCGCGTGTGGACGCGATCAGCGCCCTCGCATCGGCTCCCAGCGGTTGCGAGCCGTCGACCACGACCAGAGCGACACGAGCCGCCTCCAAAGCGTGGCGAGTCCGTTCGATGCCGGCCGATTCTAGCCGATCCGCGTGGGTGCGTATGCCGGCCGTGTCGACCAGTCGGACCGGCACGCCCTCGATGCTGAGCGTCTCCTCTATGGTGTCGCGCGTGGTCCCGGGAATCTCTGAGACAATGGCGCGCTCGACACCCAGCAGCGCGTTGAGCAAAGAGGACTTTCCGGCGTTGGGCGGCCCGACGATGGCCACGCTGACGCCTTCGCGCAGCAGCCGGCCATGCTCGCCCTCTCGCACCAGGCTTTGCACGCGGTCGCGCACGACGGCGAGCCGCGCCTTAAGTTCAGTCCGGTCGGGTTCGGGCACTTCATCCGGAAAATCGATTGCGCCGGCAAGCTCTTCGAGCGGCGGCGCCAAGTCGGCCCGAAGCGCGGCCACCTCATTGGCCAGGCTGCCCTCGAGGTTGGCTAGTGCAGCACGTGCGGCAGCCCGAGTTTCGGCGTCGATGACGTCGGCCACGGCCGCGGCGGCATGAAGGTCAAGCTTACCGTTGAGATACGCGCGCCGCGTAAACTCCCCCGGTTCGGCCAGGCGCGCGCCGCAGGCGAGAAACGCGCGAACGACCTCGCGCACGACGACGGGTGAGCCGTGCAAGTGCAGCTCGAGCATTTCCTCGCCGGTGTAACTCTTTGGCGCGGCAAAGCGAATCGCCAGGCCGCGATCCAGCCGCTCGCCGCGGTCGTCGAGAATGCGCGCGTAGGTTGCGAGGCGCGGCTGCAGCGGCTCGCGCGTTTTGACCAGCCGGGCCGCCAGCGAACCGGTGGCGGGGCCGCTGACGCGCACGATGGCGACGGCGCCTTTTCCCGGCGGCGTCGCGACCGCGACGATCGTCACGGCAAAGGGGCTACGCCGGCGTTAGCGCGGGAAGACGACGACGCAGCGCTCGGGCTCTTCACCCTCCGACTCGGTACGCACGAGCGGCGAATCGGCGAGCGCGAGATGCACGATCTTGCGCTCCGAGGGAAGCATCGGGTCGAGTTTTTGCGGCTTTTTCTCGCGAGTCGTACGCTCGAGGGTCGCCAGCGCCAAGTTCTTCAACTGGTCGGCACGATGTGCGCGATAGCCTTCGGCATCGATCGTAAAGTAATGACGATTATTGCGCACGCCCGCGTTGTAGGCGTTGTTGAAGATCAAGTTGATGGCTTCGAGCGTATTGCCGTGACGTCCGATGAGCATGCCGAGATTAGGACCGGCGATCTCGAGATACTCGCCCTCGGCGCGCGGAATGTAATGGATGTCGCACGGCCCGACGCCCATGCGCTCGAGAATCTCTTTGAGTAAATCGCGTGCCGGCAACGCTTCTTCGGGGAACTCGTGGTGCCGTATCGGCTGGCTTGGCCGGTCGCGGCGCGGCTCGCGCGGGCCCCGCGTCCGCCCGCCACGCCCACCTCCGGATTTCCCGGGGATGGGGCGGTCTCGAAGGTCGGCAGGCTGTTCTTCGAACTCGAAATCGTCTTCGTAAAGCATTACGTGCCTCTTTTATTCCTTCTCTTGGATCTCGCCGACCGCGCCGGCTTGGGGGTGTTGGTTTTGGCGACTCCGTTGCCTCCGCCGCCTTTAGGGAGCGCTTTCCCCGACGATGGTGCAGCGACACCCTCGGTGATGACGTGCTCGCTGTCGATCATTGCCAGCGGCTGATGGTAGCGGCGCAGCATATAAAACTGCTGGCCCATCGTAAAGACGTTATACGAAAACCAATACAAGACCATCGCCGACGGCCACTGGTACTTCCAGCCGAGAAAGCCCAGCATTATCGGCGAGATCAGGGCCATGTTGCGCTGCATCTGCGCCTGCTGGGGATCGGCCGCGGGCATGCTCACGTAACGAACGCTCAGGTACATCGAAAAGGCATAGAGTAAGACCAGCACGAGGTCGGCGTGCGCCAAGCTGATGGCGAGAATCGGCACGCCGAATAGCTTGGGCGCCGCCTGCGACATGAAGCTGCCGATCCAGAACCACGTCTGGTTTTCGAAGAGCGCCTTGTGATTCATGACGACATAGTAAACGCCGATGATCACGGGGTATTGCACCAGCATCGGCCAGCAGCCGGCGAACGGATTGACGCGGTGCTCCTTATAGAGCGCCATCGTCTCTTGCTGCTGCTTCTGCTTGTCGTCCTTATGTTTTTCCTGAACGCGCTTGAGCAGCGGCGCGATCTTCTGCATGTTCAGCATCGCTTTGAACTGCGCGGTGTTGAGGGGCCAGAAGACGAGCCGGATAAACGCCGCCAGGATGACCAAGCTCCAGCCCAGGTTGTTGATTGGTTTGTCGATCGTCTGAACGACCCACCACAGCCCACTGACGATTGGGTCGAGCCACGAGGCTGCCAGCAGCAGGTGCAAAATATCTTTTCCTTATCTCAAGCCGGGCGCTGCTGCGGACGAGGGATCGGGCGAGCGTGACGGTACGAAGTCGACGCCGCCGGGATGCCAGGGATTACAACGGGCGAGCCGGGCAATCGCCAGCCACATGCCGTAAAGGGCGCCGTACTCGGCGATCGCATGCGTGGCGTAGTGCGAACAGGTCGGGTAGAAGCGGCAAGCGCGAGGGAGCAGCGGAGAAATTGCGATTTGATAAAGCCGGATTCCGTAGAGAAGCACGAGCCGCATGCCTGGTACTACCCCCCGGCAAGCGCCGAGGTTACCTCGGCCAGCAGTTCGTCATAGGCAAGGCCGGCCGCGACGGGGCGCGGCACGATGAGCAGGCGCATCCGGCGGCGCTCGCCGAGCGCGTCGTGGACGATCGCCGATAAGCGTCGGCGCAACTTGTTTCGGAGCACGGCCTTTCCCAGCAACTTACTTACGGTGATGCCGACGACCGGCGCGGAATCGCCGGCCTGTGCGTCGCTACGATAAATGGTGAGACTCTTAGTGGATACGCGGCGTCCGAATCGTCGTAACCGTGCGAAATCCGCTCGCCGGCGCAGGCTGACGAAGCGGCGCATCAGACGGTAAGGCGATGGCGTCCCTTCTTGCGGCGGCGAGCCAGGACCTTACGGCCTTGCTTCGTGCTCATTCGCTCGCGAAATCCGTGCACGCGTTTGCGGCGGCGATTGTGCGGCTGATACGTCCGCTTCATAACGTCCCTTCAGGCGAAAAAGTATTGCCCCACACCCTTGGTGGCA
>CAZMPP010000265.1:0-4008 GCA_964568035.1 uncultured bacterium | reverse complement strand
GCCAGGGCGTCCTCGGTCAGCTTGCGGCCGTCTACCGCGTACCGCGCACCGGCAAAGTCGCCAATCTTTCGATTGAAGCGCATGTCCGGGACGTAGAGTTTGGTTTCGCTCGGGTTCACCTCGTTGACGCGGGCGACGGTTGACGACACCTCGTCGAAGAACTGCCGGCGCGCGCGCTCGTTGAGATGCTCCTTGTCGACTTGGTCGCCGGTCTTATCCTCGTCGACGCGGCCTTTGATGCCCCAAGTGTAGGCCCACTGCGCCGAGCCGGAGTGATCGGTTCCAAAGAGATCGAGCGAACCGGAGATCCACTTGTTGTAATACTTCTGCTGCATCTCGGCCGGGATGACTCCGGCTTTGGCGATGCGCCGCAATCCTGTGATGCCGGTGCCCATGTGGAAGGATTCTTCGCGCAGCATCGGGCCCATCGAAGCGGCCAGCGGCGCGAAGCTCGAATGCGCCAGCATGCTGAGCTGGAACTTACCGTCGCGATCCATGAAGTTCGTGTAGGCGAAGAAGTCGAGCCAGTGCGTGACGTCTTCGTTAAAGGCGTTGAGCAGACGGTTCTTCTTGCCGAAGGCACGCCGCTCGAGCATCTTCTGCGCCTCGATCTTTCCTTCGCTGCCGAAATGTTCGACCATGAGGTGGCACATCTGGTAGCCGTGACGCGTCTCCTCGACCATGATGCGCACGAGCGACGCGAGGTCGTACTCGCTTGGCGCATTGTTAACGAGAAAGCGCTGCTGCTCGTTGGACGCAAACTCGGTGTCGCCCTGATAGACGACCATGTTGAGCACGGCGTCGCGCATCCGTTGATCCGGAATCTCGCGGACCTTCTCCCAGCGCCGCTCCCCCTTGAAATCGCCGAAGTAAATTTCGGGTGTCGCCAGCTCCCCGTACTTCGCCTCAAAGTTGTAGCCGGGCATAAAACGGTCCACCAGCTCTCGGTCGAGGCCGATATCATGCCTCCACTCATCGAGCATGGTGATCCAATCGTCGAATGTCGCAATGCGATTCATTAAGGCGCCTTCCAGTATGTGACGGAATTTTCTCGACCGCCGAGAATACCGTCATACTAGGCCTTACGGCACGAGGTGTCAATACTGGAAAGCGGCGGGCGCCCGGTTACCCGGGCCAACTCCTTCATCTTTACGCTTTACGGCGATATGGTCGCTCGCCGGGAGGGCGACGGGTCGCTTTGGATCGGCGCCCTGATTCGCCTCATGGCCTCCTTCGGTGTTTCCCCGCAGGCCGTCCGGCAAGCCGTCTCCCGGATGTCTCGCCAGGGATGGCTTAGTGCGCACCGTCGAGGCAACCGGGCCTATTACTCGGTCACCGAGCGCGGCCGGCGGCGCATCGAGGAGCTCAGTCCGCGTATTTACGGGCCGGTCATCGAGTGGGACGGGAGGTGGCGGCTCCTGACGTATGCGATCGGCGAGGCACATCGGAGCCGCCGCGAGCGCCTTCGCAACGAGCTCAGTGCGTTGGGGTGGGGGCAGCTCTCACCCTCAGCCTGGATCTCTCCCTCGGACACGCTGGCGGCGGCGCGCGAAGCGGCTCGCACGACGCAGACCCTCGAGGCAATCAACCTTTTTACCGCCGAGTATGGCGGACCGATAAGCGACCGGGCGCTGCTCGAACGCTGTTGGAACGTTGGCGATATCGCCGACGCCTATCGCGACTTTATCGCGCGGTACGAAGCGCCGCTCGCGCGCGAACGCGAGCGGGGCGACCTTGGCGACCAGGACGCGCTCGTGGCGCGGCTCTGGTTGGTCCACGACTTCCGCAAATTCGCCTATCTCGACCCAGGGTTGCCGAGCGAGCTTCTGCCGGCTCACTGGCCCGGCACGACCGCCGCCTCACTCTTTCGCGAATATTACGCGCTCCTGGGGCAAAAATCGCAGCGTTACTTCGAGCGCTGCGTAGCCGGTGACGGGGCCTAGCCCGCAGGCGTCGAAGCCAGCCCGCCATGCCGAAACGTCTTTTGTTCGTGCTGGCCGTTGCCGCGCTTGCAGTTGCAGCATGCAGCAGCAGTAATAGCTCCCCCGCGCCGGCACCCAGCGTGTCGCCCGGCTCTCCAGCCCCTAACCCCTCGATCACGAAGGCTTCGATCTTAGTGACGATCAACGGGACGCCGCAGCCACGCATCCCGGTAGAAGAATCAACGCCGCGGTCCACGTCCAGTCCGCGTCCCGGCAAAGCGTTCGACACGCAAAAGACCGGCAAAAAAGGTCTCGCGCATTTCACCGGGCTCAAGCCGAATAAAATTTATTGCTGGGTTGCTATAATCGCGCCGAGCTTTAAGACTTCCGAGTGTGCCGGTTGGGGCGTCTGGCAGAACCAAACGATCAACCTCGGAACCTAATCCTTCGACAAGCTCAGGACAAGCGTTTATTCGTCGTCGTGCAGGTGCAGGTGACAACCATCCTCAGCATCCGATAGTACGTCGCGCGCTTCGGCGAGCACCGCTTTGGAGAGCGGCCGGCTCGGCGGCCCGACGGAGCCCTCGGCGGCCAGAAAATCAATCTCGCTCCAATCCTCCCACGTTTCCAACGGCTCGCCGTCGAGCTGCGTTGGAAAGCGCACGCAGAAACCTTGGTCGAGATGAAGGCCGACGACGCTTACTTCGGTACCGCGCGGAAAGTAGGTGCCGTCCTTCCAAAGGGTTCCGTAGGTGGTGCTGTAGCGTCCGCCGATCTTGAGCGGTTCGTCCATACCTAGGGCTATACCCGAAACGGGTCCATCGGTTTCTCCCCGATGTAGGTGAGCACGCTCTTCGTTTCGCTGTAGAGACGCATCGTCTCCATCCCAAGCTCCCGTCCGTACCCGGACTGCTTGTAGCCGCCGAACGGCACGCCCGGGAAAACCGCGTAAGGCGTATTGATAGCCACGGATCCACTACGAATCGCCCGCGCCACGCGGTTCGCACGGCCGAGATTGTTCGTCCACACGCTCGCGGCAAGGCCGTATTCGCTGGCGTTGGCCATCGCTACCGCGTCGGCTTCGCTCTCGAAGCGCACGATCGTCGCGACCGGGCCGAAGATCTCCTCACGGGCGATACGGTGCGAGTTGTCGGCCTCGAACGCCGTCGGACTCCAGAACATTCCCTCCGCAAATGCGCCGTCGAGTTGCGGAGGCGCTCCGCCGAATATTGTTTTCGCGCCTTCGGCCGCACCGATCGCACAGTACTCTTTGATCTTGTCGTACTGCTCGTTGACGGTAATCGCGCCGATGTGCGTCTGCGGATCTTCGGGATCTCCCAAGCGCAGCCGCTTTGCCTTCTCGGTAAAGCTAGCCACGAAGCGATCGTAGATGCCGCTCTGCAACAGGATGCGCGAGCGCGCTTCGCAGCACTGTCCGGCGTTATAGAAAACGCCGTAGAGCGCGCCGGCAACGGCCGCATCGAGATCGGCGTCGTCAAAGATCACCGAGGGCGATTTGCCGCCGAGCTCCAGCGTTACGCGTTTGAGCGTTCGCGCGGCAGTGGCGGCGACGGTCTTGCCCGTCTCCGTCGATCCCGTAAACGCAATCTTGTCGACGTCGGGATGCTCGACGATCCACGCGCCGATGCCGCGCGTCGAACCGGTAACGACGTTGAGCACGCCCTCGGGAAGGCCCGCTTCGAGCGCGATGTTGCCCAACTCGATCGCCGTGAGCGGCGTTACCGAAGAAGGCTTGAGCACGATCGTGCACCCGGCCGCAAGCGCCGGGGCGACCTTCCACGACGCGAGCAGCAACGGAAAGTTCCACGGTACGATTGCGCCAACGACGCCGACGGGTTCGCGGACGGTGCTGGCGAGGTAGGTAGGAAGCGGCGGGGGCATCGTCTCGCCGTAGTTTTTGGTCGCCGCGCCGGCATAAAACTCGAAACAGTCGACGATCGCCGAGACCTCGCCCTTGGCCGTGGAGATCGTCTTGCCGTTGTCGCGTACCTCGCGCAATGCGATGTCCGCGGCGCGCTCGGCGATCAGCTGCGCAATCTTATAAACGATCTTGGCGCGCCGCGAG
>CAZMPP010000264.1:0-4026 GCA_964568035.1 uncultured bacterium | reverse complement strand
TCACGTATTACCGGCGCTGCGAGCCGCCTTCACCGGACCCTCCGCCTTTCTCGCCAAGCTCGGTCAACTACGCGTGGTTTTCGGCCTGCTGCGCGCGACGATGCTCGGTGCGCTCGGATTTCTTCTCTCGGTCGCCGCGTTCATCGCCTCGCCGTGGGCCGGCGCGCGCAGCAAGGCGCTGCTGTGGGGATGGCTCGCGGGCGCACTGGCATACGCCTACGTCGTCGTTACGGTGGAGCGCGTCGACTATTACCTCTATCCGTTTCTTCCGCTCTGCGCGTTGGCGATCGGCGGTGCGCTCGGGCGCGCGGCCGCCTCGGTTTGGGCCGCCGACGTCGCACCGGCGGCGCGCTACGCACTGCTTGCCGTGATTCCCGCCCTCGGCGCCGCCGTGCTCGTGCAAAGCCCCCCGGCCATTGCGGCGTACTATTCTTACAATCCACAGGCGTACCAAAACGCCGTTGCGCTCGACGGCGCGTTGCCGCAAGGCGCACTGGTCGTCATCGGACACTACGGCCCCGACGTTCAATATTACATCGACCGCTTCGGCTGGGAAGAGGATCCCTATCTCTGGACACCCTTCGACGAAGAGAGCGCGATCGCCAAAGGTGCCCGCTACTTTATCTCCATCGAGGACGGCCGGTTGCGTCGCAATCTCGAGCTGTGCGCGTGGCTCGCGCGGTTCCCCGTCGTCTCCGGACCCGACCGCTGGCCCATCTATCAAACGGATCCCGCGCGAATCTTACCCAACGCCGAATCTTTTTGGCGCGCCTTTCGCCGGGCCGAACGCGCCGGAGCGGGACGCGACTTTCTCGACTCGCGCGGCGTCTGCGTGACGCCCGCGAACCCAACGCCGAGCGCTACAACGCGTTAAGACTATCGAGCAGGCTGCGAAACGCCTCGGGCTGCACCGCTATGCTGCCCCGGAACGGATAGTCGAGCGCCACCACCAAAAAGAGCACCAGGCCGATGACCAAGGCGAGCCCGCCGATCATCAACTGCTGCATCACCGTACGATCGAAGCCGAAGAGATAGGTAAAGGCGACGGTCACATAGGCTCCGAGGATCAGAACGACCCACATGACCTCGCTGATACCGATAAAGTCGATGGTCAGGCGAGTCTCCCGGTCGCGCAGCGCCGTATCCATTGCCGCGAGCATTTGCGCGTGGATGTCTTGCAGGGTTGGCGTGGGTGCCTGCAGCGCTCTCACGTCGGCATGCGCGGTCTCGAGCAGCACCGCGGCATATTTCGACTTCTCGCCGCGGCGCATCTGCGGCCACTCGTCGTCGATCACCGAACGGGCATAGGCCTTTAACACCGTCCGCAGCCGCTCCGAGTGCCCGAACGATAACGAATCGCGATACACCGTCGCGAGCGCACCGGCCTCGTCGTAGGTTCGGACTTCGGCCTCCTGGAAGCGCTCCCAGACGCCGATGGCGACGAAGGCCAGCAGCACTGCATACACCACGCCGATGACGGCCAAGATGAAGCCGGCGCGGTCGGTGTTCGCGGCTCGAACTTCCTTCGAGGTAAACTTGTGCACGAAGAGGCCGAGCAGCATCGTCGAGATAACGAATCCGCCGACGCTTACCAGCCCCGCTTCGAAGGTCGGGAGCGATTCGAGCCATGCAATCATGGCAGCGGCAAGAGCGACGCGGCGCCAAAGGTTGTGGCCTGTTCGGGCGCGACCGGTGCTCCCGACGTCACGATTTGCCGGTAGACGACCAGCCGGTTCGTGTTCTTGGCAAGTTCGAGCTGCAGTTCGTAGCTTCGCTTGATCGCCGCCGTGAGGTCGTCGGAATCGAAGGTATACCCAAAGCGCCGAAGGCTGCGCAGCAGCAGCGCGTTGACCGCGTTGAGCTGTTGATAGGCGCGCTGAAGCTCGAGTCCGGTGGCTCGGTAGGTCGGGTAGTTCGTCAAAACGATCTCGCGTTGCAGTTTGGCCTGCTCGATGCGAGCCTTCAGCGCCGCCAGCACGGCGCTTTGCGGGTCGACCGCCAGTCCGCTATCGACGGTCTCCAATGCATCTTCGAAGCCGCCTTTGGTGTATTCGGAGCGCGCCAGCGCCGAGGCCGACCGCACGTAGCCGGAGCGGGCCGCCGGGTCTTGGGGATTCACCCGCAGCGCCAAACGATAGGCCAGTTCGGCATCGCGGGCGTTGCCGTGCACCAGTGCGGCGTCGCCTTGGTGAACTCGCGTGTCGACGATCCAGCGCTCGATGGACCCGGCACAGCCGGCGAGCGTCAGCACCGCCAGCGCGCCGAGAAGCGATCTAGAAATGTAGGTGAGACGCAAAACGTGCAACTACCTCGATCAGGACGGCGGCCGGATAGAGCACCGCTTGGGAAAGCAGCGAGCCTATGATGGCCGTAAGCGTTAAGTAGAACACCATCGAGCGAACCTCCTCGACGCTGCGCTTACCGTGAATGGCCTGATCGGTGATGATGGCCGACGTCGGGTCCACGAAGAGCGTGAAGGCTATTGTGCCGATTCCATTGATCACGCCCGAGAGGCCGATCGAGGTTCGGGCAACCGCGACGTCGAGCACCGACGCGAGATACGAGGCCTGAACTCCGATGGCATAGACGCACATGACGACCGTATTGAAGATCAGCAGGCGCCTGGGGAGCACGTGCCAGTCGAACTGCCGCAGCTCCGCGATGGCCGGAAACCGCTGCGCTCGAAGAACTTCGCCGATCACTTTGGGTGAGAACAGGCGAACCAGCGAGTGAGGAACCGATCCGCGTGCTTCAAACGAGTGAACGCCGCGCCGGAACAAATAGGTGAACATCGGCAAGAAGAGCGCGAAGACCACCATGCCGGCCGTGCCCGCCAATACGATCAGCCGCAACTGCTCCTCGAAAACGTGCTGCCACGCGGCCGTCGCGGCCGGGTCGCCGCCCAGCTTGCCGACGGCGTTTCCCGCTTGATCGGAGAGTGGTCCCAAAAAGAAGATCACAAAGAGGTTGGCCAAACGTCCCGCCGTCACGAACAGATTGAAGAGCGAGATCGAGGTTGCGATGCGCTTTGTCTGCACGCCGGCCAATCGCGCCGCATACGCGCCAATCGTCACGCCTTGCACGATGAAGGTAATGAGCATCGCCCCAACGAGCTTGCCCGACCACAGGTGCGGGGCCAACGCTGCGGCGGTCACGCCAAGTTCATCGCGTTGGGGTATAGTAGGCGACGATGCACGACGACGAACGGACGGTACCAAGTAAGGTCCCTGCAGTAACGCTGGGATTTTGGGTCATCAAGATCGCCGCAACCACACTCGGCGAGACCGGCGGTGACACGGTGACGATGACGCTCAACTGGGGATACCTCGCCGGAACGAGCCTTTTCTTGACGGTGCTCGTCGTGCTGGTCGCCGCGCAGATCGTCGCGAAAAAGTTCCATCCCTTGCTTTACTGGGCCACCATCGTCGCGTCGACGACCTTCGGAACGACGTTGGCCGATTTCGCCGACCGCTCGCTGGGCATCGGTTATACGGGCGGCTCCCTCTTGCTGTCGGCGTGCTTGGCCCTCGTGCTCGCACTTTGGTACTGGTCCGAGGGAACCATCTCGGTCAATACGGTGAGCACGCCTCGAGTCGAAGCGTTTTATTGGGCCGCCATCACCTTCTCGCAAACGCTCGGCACGGCGCTCGGCGATTGGATCGCGGACACCGGCGGTTTTGGATATGAAGGCGGGGCCCTTCTCTTTGCCGGCGGCCTCGTCGCCGTGGCTGCGCTCTATTTTTGGACGCGCGTTTCGCGCGTGACGCTCTTTTGGGCCGCGTTTATCCTGACGCGGCCGCTCGGCGCTACCGTCGGCGATTTTCTCGATAAGCCGGTCGCGCACGGCGGTCTGGCACTGAGCCGGCCGCTGGCATCGGCGGTCATCGCGGCGTTCATCATCGTCGCGGTGCTCGTGCTTCCGCAACGACCGGGCCTGCATCCGAAAACCGTTCGTAACTAACGCCGCGCGCGTCTACGCCGCGCTGCGGCTCCAGGCAATTCGTGATTCGTCGACGGGTCCGATGA
>CAZMPP010000263.1:0-4031 GCA_964568035.1 uncultured bacterium | reverse complement strand
AATGATGCTCATGGTAAACCGCATGTCGATGTATGCGGAGGGGTCGTCATGAAGCGCGCCGGTTAACCGAAAACAAAAACGCTTCATGCGCCCCTCGCCAACGGCGGGGGGCGCATTCTTTTACTCGCTTTCCCATCGCAAAAGGAGGCCGAGAGTAGTGGAATTAACCGTCGGAATCGCCGTGCTCGGGTGCGGCACGGTTGGTTCGAGCGTCGCCGAACGGCTGCTGCATGAGCGCGGCCTGCTCGAGCGCCGCAGCGGCGCGAGCTATCGCGTGCGCGGAATCGCAATCTTGGATCGTCACAAGGCCCGCCACGATTCGATCGACCGGCGGCTGCTGACAACCGATGCCGCATCGTTGGTCGACGATCCACACGTCGACCTCGTCGTCGAAGTGATCGGTGGCGTCACCAGAGCCGCCGAGTTCGTGGAGCGCGCGCTCTACCGCGGGCGTCATGTGGTAACGGCCAACAAAGAACTGCTCGCGACCCACGGTCCGCGTTTGCAGGCGCTGGCCGCGGCGAGCGGCGCGGCATTGCGTTCGGAGGCCGCCGTCGCCGCAGCCGTGCCAATCTTACGGACGCTCAATGAAGCCCTGGCGGGTGACACGATCGGTTCGGTTGCCGGCGTCGTGAACGGCACGTGCACCTCTATTCTCTCGGCCATGGAAGACGGTCTAAGCTTTGAGGAAGCTCTGGCGCGCGCGCAGTCGCTCGGTTATGCCGAAAGCGACGCGTCACACGATCTCGACGGTGCCGACAGCGCCCACAAGCTGGCCTTACTGGCGCAAGCCTCGTTCGGCTTAGCGGTAATTTCACCGCGGATCCGCTATGGCGGAATCCGTCATGTTACCCAGCGCGACGTCGCGCGAGCGCGGATGTCGGGGCTGCGCATTCGACCCGTCGTCGCCGCAATTCGCACGGAGCGCGGAATTCTCGCCGAATCTGCCGCGGTGGCGGTGCCCCAAGATCACGAGTTCGCGCGCACGGCCGGTCCGCTAAGCGTCGTGCAAGTCGCGGCACGCGACGCCGGGACCCTCGTCCTGCGCGGCACCGGCGCCGGTGGCGCAGCCACGGCATCCGCGGTGCTCGGTGACGTCATCACGTTGTTGCGGGCCATCGCCCAGGGGCGCGACCAGAACCTGCGCGGGCACGGCACCGCGCTCGAGCCGGTAATCGAAGTCGAGCCGTTCTTCGCACGGCTGTCGCGGAGTGCCGAGCTTCCCGATTACCCCCTTTGGAACGACTCGCTCGTTGGTACGGCGTTAGCCCAGGCGGTGAACGCATGATTCGCGAGCAGACGGTACAGATCGGCAGCTTGCATCTCGACTCCGGCGTTCGTTTGCCGGGCGTCGAGCAACGCGTGACGACTTACGGCACGCCCGAGCACGACGGTTCCAACGTGGTTCTCGTCCAGCACGCACTGACCGGCTCCGGCCGCGCCGCCGAGTGGTGGCCGGGAATCGTCGGTGATGGGGCACTTTTCGATCCGAAACGCTGGTGCGTCGTTGGAATCAACGCGCTGGGCGGCTGCTATGGCTCGACCGGACCGGCATCGCCTGCCGAAGACGGCAAGCCATTCGGCACGCGCTTTCCGCGGGTTAGCGTCGCCGACATCGTTCGCGCTGAGATCGCTGCGCTCGATCGAATCGGTATCTCGCGCGTAGACACGGTCATCGGCGGATCCCTGGGCGGCATGCGCGCGCTGCAATGGGCGCTGGCCGCTCCGGAACGTCTGCGTACGGCCATCGTCGTCGGCGCCCACGATCATCATAGCGCCCAAGGCATTGCACTCAATGCGCTGCAGCGTGAAGCCATTTCGCTCGATCCCCGGGACGGGCTGCGACTTGCCCGCAAGATCGCCATGCTGAGCTATAAGAGCGACGAGTTATTGCGATTGCGTCACGAGCGGCGCGGCGACCGCCTCGGCAAGCCTCGTTTCGACGTTGAGGGATATTTGGAGCATCAGGCCGATCTCTTTGAGGCGCGGATGGATCCGCAGAGTTACGTTGCTTTGACGCATGCCATGGACTCGTTCGACGTGCGAGACACGCGTATGCTGCGCGTCTCGCCCGAGTTCGTCTTTGTCGGCATTACCTCGGATTGGTTGTTCTTGGAGCACGACGTGCGGGCTGCTGCGCGCAGGCTAAGCTTGCGCGGTGGTCGAGCGCGCTACGTGCAGCTTCGCTCCGGCCACGGCCACGATGCGTTTCTCGCCGAGGCCTCGCAACTGCGTGAGCTGCTCCAACCCTTCGCCGGCAAGGTTTACTGCTATGATTGAGCGCGGCTTTACGACGCGTGCCGTCTGGAGCGGTCAGGAACCGTGCCCGGCAACCGGTGCGACGATCGTTCCCGTCTATCATAGCGTAACGTTCACCTTGCCGCGTGTCGGAACGACAAAAGGGTTCGATTACTCCCGCACCATCAATCCCACGCGCGTCGCGTTGGAGCGCCAGCTGGCGGCACTCGAGGAAGGCGAGTACGGCTGCGCCTTTGCTTCGGGAATGGCCGCGGTCGCCGGAGCGACATCACTGCTGGCCGCCGGCGATCACCTTATCGCAACGCGCGATATTTACGGCGGAACCCATCGCCTCCTGACGCAGGTCCTGGCGCGTTACGGAATCGGCGTAACCTTTGTCGACACGACCGACGTTAATGCAACTTGGAGTGCCGCCCGCCCGAACACGAAACTGCTTTGGCTCGAAACGCCCAGCAACCCAACGCTCAAGCTCTGCGACATCGGCGAAATTGCGCGACGCCGGTCGCCCGGCGTCGTGATCGCGGTCGATAACACGTTCGCATCGCCGTTTCTTCAGAAACCGCTGCGGCTCGGGGCCGACTTGGTGGTTCACTCCACGACGAAGTACATCGGCGGCCACAGCGACGTCCTCGGCGGCATCGTGATCGCCAACGATCCCGATTTGGCCGAACGAATCGCCTACTATCAGAACTGTATGGGCGCGGTGCCGGGATCGTGGGACGCGTACCTGACGCTTCGCGGCGCCAAGACGCTCGCACTTCGCATGCAGGCTCAATGCCGCAACGCCGCCGCGATCGCCGAGTTTCTCGCGGCCCGAGACGACGTCGCCGCCGTTTACTACCCCGGGCTCGCGTCGCATCCGCATCACGAGCTCGCTAAGCGTCAAATGAGGGGCTTCGGCGGCATCGTCTCGTTTCGCCCGCGAGGCGGCGCGGAGCGCGCGCACGCGATTGCCGGGTCGACCTCGATCTTCAGCCTGGCCGTCTCGCTGGGCGGCGTCGAATCGCTCGTCTGCAGCCCGGCGAAAATGACGCACGCTTCGCTGACGCCTTCCGAGCGCGAAGCCCTCGAGATTACCGACGACCTTCTGCGACTCTCCGTCGGAATCGAAGACGTCAACGATCTTCTTAGCGATCTCGCCGGCGCGCTAGACGTGACGGCCGCGGCCGGTTTACGCTCGGCCGGAACGGGCGCCTAGCTCGGAACTGAGGCGAGCCGGATCGAATCGGCAAGGATAAGGAGGCTGCTCGCGTTGCCTAAAGAACCAGACGGTAATGCCGTCAGTCTTTTCTCTGACGTCTAACGCCTTTTCATTTAAGCGTCCTATTGTAGAGGCGCTGCGTTGGTTTGTTGTTAGCGCCCTTTCCCTAGCCGCTCTCTCGGCCTGCGGCCAACCGCGGGCGGCGCTCGGCCCGACCAGCATCCAGGACGCTCCCGACCATCGGAACTCGTGGATGCTCGGCGCAGCACGGCGTAAGAATTTACTCTACGTTTCCGATCAGCGGGGCGGCGTTTACGTTTTTTCTTACCCGAAAGGCCGTCCGGTCGGGGTTCTTACCGGTTTTGCAACACCGGGCGGTCTCTGTAGCGACTCTGCCGGCAACGTCTTCGTCGTTGACACAAATGCTTCAAGCATCGTGGAGTTCCCCCACGGCGGCACCATGCCGATTCAAACGCTGCACGATTTCGGTTATTACCCGTGGGGCTGTTCCGTCGACCCCATCAGCGGCAATCTTGCCGTTACCAACATCAACCAGGTTCCATCGGGGCCC
>CAZMPP010000262.1:0-4061 GCA_964568035.1 uncultured bacterium | reverse complement strand
TTTTAGCCGGAACTTCAAAGAGCCGATATGGTGCGGCTATGACAACTCTGGTAACCTCTTTATCGAGGGCTACTCGTGGCATGCCGGTAAAAAGAACCTAAGGCTTTTCGAGTTGCCGCGGGGCGGTGCGTCTTTAAAGAACATTGCAATAAGCGTTACCGGAGGCGCGACCGGTGTGCAATACGACGGGAAGTACCTGACGATCGGAGCGGGCGATAACATTTATCAGTTGCGGATCAAAGGCTCCAAAGCCAAGATCGTTGGAACAACGACGCTGTCCGGGTGGAGTGCCAGGAGTTACTTCGTTGTTGTCAAGGGCCGCAGGCAACGCCGCCAGGTCGTGTCGACGACGGGAGCCGAGATCGGGCTGTTCGACTATCCGGTGGGCGGTGACCCGACGAAGACGATTTCGGCAAACGACGCCCTCTCGGCCGTGGTGAGCTTGGCCCAAAAGCAGAGAGCATTGGGTAGAGCGGGAGGCCGTCGCTCGAACACAAAACGGTAGCCTTCTCAGGATCGCTTCTTGGAGGTTGCTTTGTGTCGCGCTAACGTTAGGTCGCTATTGCCAGTGCTCGCCGGGGTTATCGCCGTTGGGGCGTCGGCATGTTCGAGCGGCGGCTCAATCGTACCCGGCATCTCCCAACCATCGCTGCAAACGATGCAAAAGAGCCGCGCAGGGAATTTTGCTCGCATCGGTCACCAGCCCCCGGTCGGGATGGCAATGGCGTGGTTGCTGACCGATGGCTCCGTTCTTGCGCAGAGCGGCGCGACCTGGAGCAACTGGTACCGCTACGTTCCGGACGCGAAAGGAAACTATAGCAACGGTACGTGGAGCCAAGTTGCATCGCTTCAGGCCGGCTACGGGCCTCTGTATTTCGCGGCCGACGTACTGGCTGACGGCCGCCTAGCCATCTCCGGCGGCGAGTACAACTCACCGGGTAACGGCTATGATCTGCAGCTCACAAATCAGGGTTCGGTGTACGATCCGATAAAGAACGCTTGGACGCCGATCAGCCATCCCAAAAAGTGGAGCTATATCGGCGATTCTCCGTCGACCGTCCTGCCGAATGGCAATATGCTCGTAGGAGACAAACTTCACAATTGGGACGCGTACCTGAATCCGAAGACACTGGCGTGGAAGCGTGTCGGTGATGCGGGCAAGTCAGACTTCAACGCCGAGGAAGGATGGACGCTTCTTCCCGACGGAACGATTCTCACCGCCGACGTAGAGAACGCGCCGAACTCGGAGATTTACAACCCTGCCACGGGTCAGTGGAAGAGCGCTGGCTCGACCATTGTGGACTTGCACTCTCCGTCACCGTACGGATGTCTCATGTACGGGCCAGGCCTCTGTTACTATCCGCCCGGTGAGATCGGGCCCTCAATTCTCCGCCCGGACGGGACGGTTTTCTATACAGGATCCTACTCAACCAGCGGACCCGGCCACACAGCCATCTACAACACGGCCTCCGGCAAATGGACGGTTGGGCCGGACTTCCCCAACGGCGATGAAGCCGGCGACAGCTATGCAACGCTCGAACCAAGTGGAAACGTTTTGGTTTTTGGCGTGAGCGGGACCGTCTACGAGTGGAACGGATCGACGCTCACCCAGGTCAACGGAATAACGTATGCAGGCCCGCCGCTTCTGCTGCCGAGCGGACAGGTCATGGTGCTGAGCTATTCGAGCGTCATGCTCTACACGCCGACCGGGCAGCCGCAAGCGAGTTGGTTGCCGACGATCAAGAACGTTTCCAAGACGCTCACGCGCGGTCAAACGTATAAGATCACCGGAACGCAGTTCAACGGCTTCGGACAGGCAATGTCATACGGTGATGAAAACGAAAACGCTACGAACTATCCGTTGGTGCGCATCACTAATAACGCTACCGGGAACGTTTTCTACGCGCATACGCACGACCACAGCACGATGGGGGTCGCTACAGGCACGCTCCCAGTCTCTACCAACTTCGACGTCCCGGCGAAGATGGACACCGGCGCGAGCAAGCTCGTCGTCATCGCAAACGGCATCGCTTCAAAGCCCGCTAAGGTCACGATAAAATAGGAGCCTTAGATGCGTGCGGGAATCTGTGTCGCGCTCGGAGTCGCTATTGGGACCGCGGTGGGAGTAGCGACTCACGCCATTGCCGTCGGCGTTGCGATCGGGGCGGGCTTAGGGGTACTGATTGGGTTCGCCGGTCGTCGTTAACGGCTAGCTCGCCGGCTTTTCGTCGTGCAGCGTCAGGCCGCCAACGCGTTCCTTCTCCTCGGCTCCATCCAGCAATATTTCGACGTCACCCGCATAACCGGCGGGGTACGACCGGCGCACCGTCGCGGTCGAGCCCGAGCTTAGAATTACGGACTCGCCGGCAACGAGCGGTCGCTCTAGGGCAAACTTGCTTTCCATTCGAGGCTCTTACCCGAGATTTGCCTCCGCCTCACCTATCTCGTCATTGTGGGCCGGGACGATGACGGGACGATTTTCAGCCTAAAAGTCTAGCCCGCAGATGCGTCTTCGTCGGGTTGGCGCAAGTATTCATGGATAAAAGCGATGGCCATGCTGCCTTCGCCCACGCCGGCGGCGACGCGCTTAACGGAACCCGCGCGAATGTCGCCGGCCGCAAAGATTCCCGGTATCGAGCTCTCGAGCAGGTACGGATGCCGCTTTAACCGCCAGCCTTGTTCCTTGCCGACTTCAGGCCCGGTAAGCACGAAGCCGTGCCCGTCACGCGCGATCTCCGGCGGCAGCCACGCCGTGTCGGTATCGGCCCCGATAAAAATGAAGAGTCCGCTCGTTTCCCGGCGCGACGTTTCGCCGGTCTCCTTATGGAAAACGTCGATTGCCTCGAGATGGTTCTCCCCGTGTGCGGCCGTCACTTCGGCTCCAAGCTCGATGTGAATGTTCGTTTTAGTTTGGAGTTCCTCGATGAGGTAGTACGACATGCTCTTTGCTAGCGAGTCGCCGCGGCAAAGAATCGTGACCGACCTCGCGTAGGCGGAGAAGAAGAGCGCCGCCTGACCGGATGAGTTACCCGCACCAACCAGATAGACGTCCTGGCCGCCGACCGATGGCGCTTCGCTGCGCGAGGCGCCGTAGTAAATGCCGCGCCCGGTTAGCGGACCGAACGAAGGAATGGGAATACGGCGCCACGTCACACCGGTTGCAAGGACGATCGTGCTGGAGCGCAGTACTTGCCCACCGTCGAGCGTGAGACGCGTGGGATTGGCCGTAATATTCTCCACGCTGCGCGTCACCAAGATCTCCGCGCCGAAACGCTGGGCCTGCTGCAGCGCGCGGCTCGCGAGCTCGTCGCCCGAAATTCCGACGGGAAAGCCTAAATAATTTTCGATGCGCGACGATTGTCCGGCCTGGCCGCCCGGCGCATTGCGCTCGATAAGCAGCGTGCGCAATCCCTCTGAAGCACCGTACACGGCCGCCGCCATGCCGGCCGGGCCGCCGCCGACGATCACGACGTCGTACGCCTCGCGCGACGGCACGACTGAGAGTCCCAACGCTTCCGCGACGTCGCGCATGCTCGGCGCTTCGATGCACGTACCGTTTTTGAGCCGCACCACCGGATAGGATCCGGGCTCCCCGGCTACGATGGTCGCGGCGCGCGGATCGTCGGGAGTAAACCAGTCGAACGGCACTTGATTGCGCTGCAAAAAATCGCGCAGCTCGTGCGTCGCAGCTTCCCAGCGTGGACTGACGACGAGCAAGTCGGGTGGCGGCGGCTCCGCGCCAATCTCTTGCAGGCCCTCGATGCGGTCCAGCGCTAAAGCGCCGACGGCGGCGGAAATCTCGGGTGCCGCGGCGGCGACGGCGTGAAACTCTTTCGGCTCGATGCGGGCGACGCGCGAGGTCTCGGCGGCGCGAAGACCGGCGAGAAACGGCGTGTTGAGTACCATCGGCACTTCGCCGAAGAGATCGCCGGGCAGGCGCGTGCCGATGACGCGCTGGACGCCCTCGATTTCTTTGATCACTTCCAGACGTCCCTCGAGCGTTACCAGCAACGCGCGCGATTCGCCCTTTTCGTTTTCCGATGCGCCGCCGATTCGTCCTG
>CAZMPP010000261.1:0-4063 GCA_964568035.1 uncultured bacterium | reverse complement strand
GGAGAGATCGCACGCCCCCTGCAGCTCGGTGAAGCTCAGGCCTTTCGGATGCGCGATCAGACACGTGCAGATCGCCAGCCGGCGGCGCTCGTGAAAGATACGCTCTAAGCCTGGATAGGAGAAGGGCGCTTCCCGCGCGTCGCTCATGCTCCGCGCTCCCGCCAGACGAGCCAGCCGATCGCGATCTGTCCGGCACCGAAACCCAACGGCATCACCCACCACTCCAACGCCACGTTTTGCAGGGGCGAAATCAAAAAGAGCCCAGCGAGCACTGCAAAGGCAAGTGTAACTGCCATGGCGGAATCCGGGATTGCACCTCGCGAGGCGAAGAGACCGATCGAATAAAGCGCAAACCACGCGCCGGGAAGCAGCGCGTACATCGAGTGCGTGATGAGCGCCGCCGTCAGAAGGCCGCCGAGCACGACGCTGGGAGCGATCGATCGCGCCGCCGAGCGAAAACGGCTCACCGCGCCGGGGCGGCGATTTTGCAGCGCCCAAATTGCGACCGCGCCGTAGTTCAGCGCCAGGCCGACGGCGAGACAGATCATCCAAATCTCGACGTAGCGATGGAAAGCATCGCTTGCCTTGGGAAACGGTTCGAGCTGCAGTTGTATGAAGCCGGCGGCGATCGCGGCAAGTCCGCTGGCAACGGCCGCCGGCGCGGAATACCCTTCGAAACGTTGAACGGCGGCAAGGCGATCCCGCACCTCTTCGAGGTCGGAGATAGCGCGCTCCAGCTCCATGCTGCCGTGTCTCATCTACTTCTTTCCGCCACCCCAAGGGCTTTGCAAGACAAAGTGTAATTGCTTTGTATCACAAAGTATCGTAAATTGCAATCCTTCTCAAGGTCGGCCCAAGCCGGCGATGGAACGGAAGGTTGCATGAAGCGTGTGCGTTTTACCGGCTACGGACTTTGCATCATATTTGCGGCTGCCGCGTTGGCGGGATGCAGCGGCGCCGCGCCGAGCAGCGGGCCGGGTCTGTTGCCGCAGAGTGCAGCTGCCTGGGCTCCAGCGGCCGGCGGCGGCGCGCTCCTCTACGTCACGGATACGGTAACCAGTGACGTGTACGTCTTCTCGTATCCCAAAGGCAAGCTAAAACAAACGCTGGCGGGCTTTACCGATCCCGCGGGCGAGTGCGCGGACGCACAAGGCAACGTGTTTATTTCCAACACCGGCGGCAGCAATATCGTCGAATACGCGCATGGCGGAAGCGCGCCGATTGCGACGCTCAAGGATCCGGGCTTCTTCCCGATCGGCTGTTCGGTCAATCCGCTGACCGGCGATCTCGCCGTTACTAACTTCTCAGCCAGCAGCAGCGGACAAGGGAACGTCGTCATCTATCGCCACGCTAGGGGACGGCCGCGCGGTAACTACACCGACTCGAACATGAATCAAATGCTGCTATGCGGTTACGACGCGCAGGGCAACCTCTACATCTCCGGTACTACGGCGGGGAGCGCGTCGGCCTTTGCAGAGCTTCCCAAGGGCGGCAGCAAACTCGTGGACCTAACGCTCGACCAGCCGATCCAAAGCGCCGGCGCCGTTCAGTGGGACGGAAAGTACGTCGCCATCGGCGATCAATCGAACAACACCATCTATCAGTTCAGCTTCAACGGAACGCAAGGGACCAAGATGGGGTCGACGACGTTGGGCGGCGCGACGGAAGTCTTTCAGTTCTGGATTGACGGCAAGAAGGTAGTGGGTCCCGACACCTACGGCTCCGACGTCGGCGTTTGGCATTATCCGGGCGGGGGCTCGCCGGTGAAAAAAATTGGTGGACTGTACGTGCCGTTGGGCACGGTGGTCAGCCGCGCGAAATAACCAGGGAATCGTTAACCTGGCTCGCGAGCGTCGGCGCAGGAAATAAAACGAGCCTACAACTACCTACCAAGATATTGCGCCTGTTACTCCTAGCCGGGCTTGCGGTGGCCTTCACAGGCTGCACGCACAGCGACTTTGACCCTAACGTGATCGTGCTCAATCCGAACGGCACCAGCTCCAGTCCGGCCCCTGTGCCGATCACGAAGTCGTTCACGCTCTTTGCGGTTGAAGACGGCTATACCGGGCAGTTCACAGCCGACACGATCAAAGGTGACTGTTGGGTCGTGCAGACGCCGGTCAGTACGGGCGGAGCGTGGACGGTCGTTCCTCAAGGAACCACGTGCGATAAGCTCGATACCGAGCAGATCCGAGTCACGGATCAAAAAGGGAACTCGGCCACTACCTTCATCCGCTCGGTAAAAGGTAAGAGCAGCGGCTCTTAGCGACGGAACGTCGCATGCCGCTTAGCCTACGGCGCCTTCCATTTCCATCTTTACGAGGCGATTGAGCTCGATGGCATACTCCATCGGCAGTTCCTTGACGAAGAAGTCGAAGAAGCCGTTGACGATCATCGCCGTCGCGTCCGCTTCGCTCAGGCCGCGGCTCATCGCGTAGAAGAGCTGCTCCTCACCGATCTTACTGACGCTGGCTTCGTGCTCTACCGTCGAGCGCTGCTCGTGGATCTTCATCGTCGGTTTGGTGTCGCTCGACGACTCCTCGTCCATGATGAGCGCATCGCAACGGACGCGCGTCTTAGCGCCGACCGCACCGGCGTGCACTTCGACGAGGCCGCGATAGGTCGTCTTACCGCCGTGCGCGCTGACGCTCTTATTGGTTACTACCGACGTAGTGCGCGGCGCAACGTGAATGACTTTCGCGCCAGCGTCTTGATGCTGTCCCTCGCCGGCAAAGGCCATCGAGAGAATCTCGCCGCGTGCCCCCTCACCCATCAAATAAATGGAAGGGTACTTCATCGTCAACCGCGAGCCGATATTGCCGTCGACCCATTCGACCGTGGCGTTGGCGTGCGCGAAGGCGCGCTTGGTGACGAGGTTAAAGATGTTGCGATACCAGTTCTGAATCGTGGTATATCGAATGCGTGCCCCTTCGAGCGCTACCAGTTCGACCACCGCCGAATGCAGCGACGAAGTCGAAAACTTCGGGGCGGTGCATCCCTCGATGTAATGGACCTTGGCGCCCTTGTCGGCGATGATGAGCGTACGCTCGAACTGGCCCATATTCTCGGCGTTGATCCGGAAGTAGGCTTGCAACGGCATCGCCACTTCGACGCCCGGCGGCACGTAAATGAACGATCCACCCGACCAGACTGCCGAGTTAAGGGCCGAAAACTTGTTGTCGGCGGCCGGGATGACCGTTGCTAAATATTTCTGGACGATCTCGGGGTACTGCTTTACCGCAGTGTCCATGTCGCAGAAGAGCACGCCCTGTTCGTCCAGCGCCTTGCTCGTGCTGTGATAGACGACTTCGGATTCGTACTGTGCCGAAACGCCGGATAAGAACTTGCGCTCGGCTTCGGGGATGCCGAGCCGGTCGAAGGTGCGCTTGATGTCCTCGGGCACGTCGTCCCACGAGCGCTCCGTCTGATCGGTCGACTTGACGAAATAATGAATGTCGCCAAAGTCGATCTCGCTGAGCCGCGCGGTGTCGCCCCATGTCGGCATGGGCTTTTCAAGGAAGAGCTGGTAGCCCTTGAGGCGGAAGTCACGCATCCAAGCGGGCTCCTGCTTCATTTCACTGATCCGCTCTACGATTTCGCGGGTCAGGCCCTTATCCGACTTAAAGACGTAATTTTCGGGGTCATGAAAGCCGTGCCGATACTCCTCGATGAGGTCGGAGGGTGAGACGGCGGCTTGAACGTTTACTGCCATGGCGTAACTGAGCGTACCCCCGGGGACGGATATAGTCAAGATAGTAAAGTGCGAGCTTAGTTTTCCCTAAAAGAGGGCGTTCCCGCCAAGCTCTTTACAGCAGGGGGTCCAGGGGGTATGATACCCCCCGGTCTCTTTTCGACTGGGACCACGGTTCTGGGGAGGGCGCGCCCTTACGCGCCATCGCGGCGAGCCGCCCGCGCACCGCTAAAAGCGCCGGCACGAGCTCGCCGATAGGTCGGGGGAAGGGGCTGCACTGCAGCCGCCAGCCGACGAAGTCCGGAGGTGGGATTCCTCAAGGGTCAAGGAGACCTAGAAGAAATTGAAGGCACTCGGCCGGCACATCGTGTG
>CAZMPP010000260.1:0-4064 GCA_964568035.1 uncultured bacterium | reverse complement strand
GGCGGCTGAGTCTGCTCGGCCTCGCGCGGCCTACGAGCGGTATGGTTCTGTATGACGGGCGGCCGTTGGTGCCGGCAACGTACGAAAAGATCGCGTACGTTCCGGAGCGCAGCGTCCTCTACGATTGGATGACCGTTGCCGAGCACGTCGAGATGAACCGGCGCGCGTACGCTAACTTCGACGTAAAACGCGCTCACGATCTACTCGCTCAGTTCAATATCGATTTGCGCCGCCGCGCCCGCGCTCTCTCAAAGGGAATGCGCACTGCAGTGATGGTGGCGATCGCTTTCGCGCGCAATGCCGAGCTGCTGGTTCTCGACGAGCCGACGGCGGGCTTGGATCCGGTCAATCAGCGCGTTGTCTTAAGCCTGATAATTAACGAAGCCGCCAAAGGTAATACGGTCGTCTTTTCGTCGCATCAAATCGGGCAGGTCGAGCGCGCCGCCGAGCAGATCGCGGTCATCGATCGCGGCCGTCTGGTGCTCGAAGGCACCATCGACGACCTCAAGACCGATCGTAAGATCGTCGAGGGCATCTTCCCCGACGTCAGCTATACGCTCGACGGTATCGCCAACGACCCGAGCGTCGCGCGAGTCGACCGCACCGAGCGCATCGTAAGGTTGTTGGTCACCAGCCACGCCGACGACATTGCCGCGCGTCTAACGCGCGCCGGCGCGATGGGCGTTCGTGAGGTCGACCTCAACCTTGAAGATATCTTTCTCTACGCGGTGGCGCCGGCGACGGCGACTGCCGACATCGTCGCAAAGGAAAGCTCGTCATGAACTACGTCGAGTGGCTACGCGTCCGCAATCTGTTGCGCAACGTTGCGATCGTCTTGGGCATCCTGGTCATATTGGCCGTCGTCCTAAGGGTCTCCGTTTCGCGCTACATGTCGCCGGACGCATGGATCAGCCACTTCGAAAACCATCCTGGCGTTCAGATCAGTCAATCGACGCTGCCCGACGGCACGAAGCGGACGGTCATCGACAATCGGGCCGAGCAAACTCACGTAGTCATTGACGATCATGGATACCATGGCAAGCACATCGTCATAACCGAGCCGACGAAAAACGCGAAGGAAGACAAACACGTCAACGTCGGCAGCATGCACGTCTACGATAGCCACAACGGCACGACGGAGACGACGGTCATCGATACCAACGGCGCCGTTCCGATGATTTATTACATGGCGCTGGCCGACGTGGTCGCCCTCATCGTGGCGACCATTCTCGCCGCACCGTTCGCCCGCGAGATCGATGGCCACCTGGAAATCGCCTTGATGAAGCCGGTTTCGCGGGAGCGTTATGCCGTGGGCACGATCGTCGCGGACGTCGCGGGAATACTCGCCACATCGGTGTTGACGATTGTGGCTTTTTATATATGCCAGCTGCTCTTCGAGTCGCCCCGTCTCGATTTCAGCGGCATTAACGCACAGGCGATTGCGATGGGCGTTGCCTGTCCGCTAGCCTGGTACGCGATGCTCTGCGGGGCAACCACGTGGCTTAACCGCGCCTACGGAGCCGTGCTCGGCTTCGCCTGGCCGGTAACGATTCTCATCGCCGTACTTACGCGAATCGACCCGGGCAACGTCGTCGCACTCTTCATTCACGACGTGGCGTGGGTGCTCTCGCGCCTTATTCCCCTCAGTTACGTGTGGTTCGCCGCGCCCGACCAGACGGGCATCTCGGACTATAGCGCCCCCAACTTCGGGCCGCGTTTTGCGGTCGTGACACTCTTCTTCGTTGTTTACGCCGCGATTGCGATCTGGCAGTGGCGGCGGGTGGAGGCTTGATCGTGGAAATCCTCGGAACTAGTTTTACGATCTCTCTTGGGAGCTGGCGGTTCCGGCTGGCCGTTGCAATCGAGGACACCGAGGACGTGCCCAACCAAAAGGTGCGTCCGCCCCACCGGTTGCGCGTCGTTCCCGAAGACGAGTACGTACGCTGAGTAGCGGATTACAGTACGAAACCGGTGCGAATCGCCGGCCGCTCGTACTTGAAACCGCCGCTGCCGACGCTGTACACAAAGATGTTTGGAATCAGCGGATCGCCGCTGATGTTGAAGGAGAACTGGCCGACCAGCGTGGTGAACGTCCCGCCCTGCTGCAGCGTGTGCAGCAGGGTCGTCCGAGTCGTGGCGTTCGCGCGTTGCGAGGCGTTAATGATGACCTGAGCCGCAGCGTAAGCGTAGGCGGAAAAGATCGTTACCTGCGTAACCTCGCGTTCGAAATCGGTAATGAGTCCGACTGCACTGGGAACGCGGTCGAGCGGCGGCATCGGCGTCGCGACGAGCATGCCGGAAAGGACGTTGCCGTAATCGGTGATTGTTTGGCTGTTGTAGAAGCCGTCGGCTGCGCCGAAATCTCCACGATAGCCGGCTAAACGTAACGCCTGCGCGACGGGCCCCAGCTGCGCCGTCTTACCACTGAGAAAAATATAACCGGGGTTGCGGTCGAGAATCGTGTGCGCCGCCGCCGCCGGGTCGATTCCATTCTGCGGGAAGAGTAGGACGTCGGATGGATGGCGGTCGTTGCGCGCCTGCTGCACGAAGCCGCTGGCAACGTCGTACCCGTAGTCGCCGTCACACGCCACGGCCAGCGCAAAGACGCCCTTGTGACCCTCCAGCGCAACACCGGCAAAAAGGCGTCCCGAAGTGCTGTCCTTCGCCGGAAGCCGATAAACGTTGTGATAGCCGCGCTTGGTGACGGCGTCGGCCGTCACGGTCGGCGTGATCACCGCGAAACCGGTATTGGCGTAGCGCGACAGCGCGGCAACCGTCATCGCACCGGTGAGATTACCGACGATGCCGATCACCGTCGAGTCGGCGGCGGCGACGTTGGCGTTGGAAGCCGCGAGGCCGGCATCGTTGCGATCGTCGAGTGCGCGATAGCCCCAAACGTGAGAGACCGACGGCGTGAAACGGTTCTGCTCGTCGACGGCGGCCTGCACGCCCTTGACGACCTCGCGACCGTATTTCTCCAAGTCACCCGATAGGGTCACGTTGACCGCGATGGTGAGCTGGGGCAGGAACTGCTGATTGGGAAAGCCGGGCTGCTGGGGAATTTGCGCGCGCGCCGGAACGGCGATGCCGCCGGCGGCGGCTGCGGCGGTTGCGGCGATAAAGCGGCCGCGCTTCACCGGTATCCGCCGATCGTAGCGATCAAGAAGACCACCGAAAATGCCATGTTTGAAATAAAAACCCGTTCGTTGATCACGAAGAGATTGGCATCGCTGCGCAACAGATGCTCTTCGTAGATGATGAGTGCGGCGACTGAGAGCACGCCGAGAAAGTAGACCGGTCCGGCCGCCGCAAGCATGCCGGCGCCGGCCAAGAGCACCAGCATCACAACGTGAAGGACGATCGGCAGCACGCGCCCGCTGGCTTCGCCGAACCGCGAGGGCAGCGATCCGATGCCCTGGTCGCGGTCGACCCCGACGTCCATAAGGGCGTAGATAATGTCGAAGCCGGCGACCCAAAGTGTGACGGCCGCAAAAAGAAGCAGCGCCGCGACGCTGACTCCGCCGGCGATGCCGATGTAAGCGCCCAGTGGAGCGAGCCCATCGACGGCTCCTAGCACGAAGTGTCCGGCCCACGTAAAGCGTTTGCAGAGCGGATAGGTGAGCAAGAGCAGCAGCGCGAGCGGCAGGAGCTTGACGCAGAGCGGATTGAGCATCCACGCCGCCCAGAAGAGCACGGCTATTCCGGCCGCGGTGGCCCACAACATTGCCGCGGGCGCAAGCGTTCCGCTGGCCAGTGCGCGCCGCGCCGTGCGGGGATTGCGCGCGTCGATCTCACGGTCGAGGTAGCGGTTTGCCGCCATCGCCGCAGTTCGCGCACCCAAAACCGCGAGCGTTATCCATCCGATAGCCGCCGGCTGCGGTATGCCGCGTGCCGCGAGGATAGCGCCGACATAGGCAAAGGGTAACGCAAAGAGCGTGTGCTCGATGCGGATCTCGCGCAAGAAGAGCGTCAGCTGTTTCACCGGCGCTATTCGGTCGGCGTGCGCAAAAGAGATTCGTAGGCGCGTTGCCCTTGGCCCGACCACTCGTCAGGCGAAAGTGCGC
>CAZMPP010000259.1:0-4107 GCA_964568035.1 uncultured bacterium | reverse complement strand
CAATTAAATACCAAACGCCGGGAATACCGAGTCCCAAATGCGGATCGTTGGCCAGGAGCGAACGCTTGTGCGCCGTTAAGTTTGCGCCCACCGCCCACTCGTTGCTTCCGATCGGTGCGCGCGTGTCCGACAGCTCGCTCACCAGCGTATTTAACCGCCAACGATTACAGCGGTGGCCTGGGGCCATCCCGGCTAAACCGGCGGTGACCGGCGCGTCGTAGCACGGATCGGTGAGCGGAAAGCGTTCCCGCAGTAGCGACAAGCCGCCACGACGATAGGCGGCGTCTCGAGGCGCGATAGCGTCCCAGTCGTCAATGAGATCCAGAACCTCGGCCATTCCAACCGCAAGCGAGTCCTCCGGCGTCCACGCCCGCGGCTTATAGCCGAGCAGACGAAACTCGACCGGCAACGGTTCGCGCCGCATCGCGGCGTTGACGCCGTCGCTGAACTCGCCCAAGATGCGGCGGGTCGGCAGATCGAGATGCCTCCACTGCGCCGCCACGATGGCGCGAATCGGAATGGCGCGCTGCTCTTCGTCGGTCCGCAGCGCCGCGCCGCCAAAGACTTCGGCGAGCTCGCCGCGGATGAAGCGGCGCAGCAGGTCCATTTGGAAGAGGCGGTCAGAGCCTTCGACGTAACCCTGAGCAAAGAAGAGATCTCCGTCGTTGCCGGCGAGGATGTGCGGCACGCCGCGATCGTCGCGCAGAATCGAAACCGGGGCGTGCAGCCGCAGCCCCGAGATCGTCCCGGTGTAACGCGCGTGCGCTCGCATTCCGAGAGCCGCGTTGATTGCATAAACGAGTACCACGATCGCCAGAAGTGCGACCACGATCGTGCCGGCTCGCAGGAAAAGCCTCATCTACAAGCGGTCACGCCTCCACGTAGATGTCGTCGCCTTCGACTTCCGCTTCGAAGGTCATCACCGGAACGACCGCCGGCAGCGTGAGCGCGTCCCCGGTGCGAACGTCGAAGGTCGCGCCGTGCCGCGGACAGACGATGCTTTCTCCTTCGAGATCGCCCTGGTCGAGCGGTCCGCCGTCGTGGGTGCAGACGTCCTCGATCGCATAGATTTTTCCACCGACGTTACAGAGAAGGATTCCGGTCGAGTCAACGACTACGCGCCGGGTCGTGCCCGGCGCTATCTCCGAAACCTTCGCAGCGAGATGCCTAGCCATGTTCGGTGCGTTCTCCGCCTCCGGCAATGTTACTTGTATAGCGTTGCGCGAGGCTCTGCCACTGCGACCAGAATGCGGCGTCAGGGCGTTTGACGTCGCAGGCAAGATCGAAGAGAAGAGCGTACGCGTCGCGCGCCATTCGTCCGGCGGACGTCGAGACGTCGATGTCCTCGACGGAAAAGACCGTGTGGCGGAGGTTTTCGTCGAGGAACTCGTTGGTGAAGCGGTCGATTTCCCGCGCAAGCGCTTTCTCACCCGCAGCGACCCCAAGGCCCTTGGCGATGCGCTCCAGCTCGGCGCGCGGCTCCATCATGAAGCGGTCGTAATCGACAACCATCGTCGCCTTGCCGGCGGTACGGTCGAAGAAGGGGATGCTGTAGGCGAGCCAGAGTTGCAGCGCCGTGTCCAGCGGCATCTGCTGGCGCGCGAAGAGTGACTTGGCGACGCTCATCGGATTGCGGATAACGAGAAGATAGGCGTCGTCGACGGCGCACGCCGCGAAAACCTCGAGCCAGAACGGAAGGACGCGCATCGTGCGCGGATCCTTGAAGCCCCACAGGGAGTTGCGGCAGAAAGCACGGCGGATATACGCGGCCGCAGTGCTGCGGAGTTTGCGCATTGCATTTGACTCGAGCAGCGCGAGTTCGACCGGCCCGACGGCATCCCACGTTAGCCCCAGACGCTTGAGGACGCGCTCGTTGAGATCGACGATACCCTTGTCTTCCCAATAGCCGGTTGGATTTTCCGGCTGAGCGTCGAGAAAGTCGTTACCGAGAAAGACGCCGAGCGCCGCGACGCCGCGCGTTATCGCGCTCGTACCGCTGCGGTGCATGCCGAGGATGACGATTGCTCGCGAGCGCGCGCCGTTATCGACAGGCTGCCAAAGCCTTTGGAGCCACGAACCAATCGCCATACCGTAGTCGCCGGTTCTGCCGCTCTCGCGCATGACCTGGCGGAGGCGCCCAACATTCTAACTCAACGTCCTCGCCGCGTTGACGCCTCAACGCGGCGGCTCGTGGCATAATGGCTGGCGTGAACGGCATCGTCCAGCGAAGCGCCGGCCCCTTATTGATCGGGCCGGCATTAGCTTGGATGCTGGGCGCCTGCGCTGGTCCGTACTCCTCCTCACCAATCATCTCGCGGCTCACGCAGGCGCCGACCCTTAGCTCCGGCGCTTCTCCGATGTCGACGACGAATTGCCGCAGGCTCGACGACCCGAAGTATTCCGGCCAAGACGAGCTCATCGCGATTAATAGCCACGGCTTCGTACTCGGCTACGATCACGGATCCTATTTGGCGCGGCCTCCATACCGCCCGAAAGACTATCGCTATCTCGGCAGTTACCCCGGAACCCAACACACGACGATTACCGGTTTCCTCGATAAGCGCGTCATGGTCGGATATGTCACGAATCCGGGGCAAATCAAAGGCATTTGGGGGTTTATTAAAATCAAAAACGTTTGGACACTTGTGAGGGACGGCAAAGGCAGAGATAATGATCCCGTAACCGAGATTCTGGGCGTAAATCGCCGCGGCGTCGTAGTCGGCTTTTACTTGAACCGCCATGGCGCCGCCGTTCCATTCGGGTTAGGCATAGCGTCGGAACGATTTACCGGCCTTCAGCCGCCCGGAGCGATCAGTGCAGAGGCTACGGCAATTGACGATCCTGGAGCGATCGCCGGTTTCTTTGCCGGCTCGGACGGTGCGGTGCGGGGCTTTCTTTACCAACGACACGTTTACACCGAGCTATCTTATCCGGATTCCGTCAATACATGGTTCTTTGGAATCGCACCCGGCGATCGAATCGCCGGCTCTTACGTGGACTCTTACAACGCCACGCACGGTTTATTGGTGACGAATCCAACCAGCGCTCCGCAGTGGCAATCCCTCGACATCCCCGACGCCATCGCGACCGAGTCGCGAGGCATCAACGCCAAAGGCGAGATCGTCGGAGATTACGCCGACGCGCTGGGCAACACCCACGGTTTTCTCTGTAAGTAAGCTACGTTCCGTAGCGGCGCTGGCGCGCGGCGAAGTCGTCGATCGCCGCGTGCAAATGGCTTTCGTCGAAATCCGGCCAGTACGTCGGCGTCGCCCAAAACTCGGCGTAGGCCGACTGAAACAGAAGAAAGTTGGAGAGCCGAAGTTCGCCGCCGGCGCGTACGATGAGATCGGGATCGGGAAGGCCGGCAGTGTAGAGCCGGCTCGCCAGCGCGCGTTCGTCGATCGAAGCGGCCTCGCGCCGTCCGGCGCGAACTTCGTCAATCAGCGCCCGAACGGCGTCGCCGATTTCGCGCCGTCCACCGTAGTCGATTGCGAGATTGAGCACGACGCCGTCGTTACTCGCGGTTTCGTCGACGAGGCTTTGCAGAGCGCGCAGCGTTGCGGCCGGGAGGCGTTCGGTTCGTCCGCAGAGACGCACGCGGAAGCCTTCTTTTGCCAAGCGGCGCAGCTCGTGCCGTGCGGCATGCGCGCAGAGCCGCATCAGGATGCCGATCTCACCGTTGGGACGGTTCCAGTTCTCTTCCGAAAACGCGTAGGCCGTTACCACGCGCACGCCGGCCGCGCGCGCCGCAAGCAGCGTGCGCCGGAGCGCGGTCACGCCGCGGCGGTAACCGCAGGCAACGGGCAGGCCGCGTTCGGCGGCCCAACGGCGATTGCCGTCCATGATAATCGCGATATGTTGCGGGATCACGTCGTCGCCAGCCTCGCTGCAGCGGCCGCTTCGCGCGAACGCTCGTGAACGTCGCGTACCACGCTTTCGAGCTCGTCGATGTAGGCGAGAAATCGCTGCCGGCCCCGCTTGGTGATCCGGTAAACCGTCTGCGGCCGTCCCGAACCGCGCAGTTTCTCGGTCGTTACGATGCCGAGTTCGGCTAGCGCGTGAACGTGCCGGTTCAGATTGCCGTCGGAGAGATCGCACGCCGTCGAG
>CAZMPP010000258.1:0-4113 GCA_964568035.1 uncultured bacterium | reverse complement strand
GCGCATGTCGCGGGCGCGCGCCCAGTGCAGGAAGCGCTGAAGCAGGATGACGTTGCAGAGGCAAATCAGCGGGATGTCCACGTAGAAGTGGTAGGCGAAGGTGATGCGCGGCGATCGTGCCCAGGGAAGCCACTGTAAGAGGTAAGTCAGGACGATGAGGGCGTAGGCCTTGTTGCGCTCGCGCCAAGCCAAGACCGCGACCCACGGGACGCAGATCAATCCAAACCACAGGATGACCGGATTGGGAAGCGAGGTGATCTCGTAGACGCAACAGCCATTAGGATCGGACTGATCTTTGCGACGATCCTGATAGTAGTACGCAATTGGAACATAATCGAGCGGCCACTCCCAAAACTTGGACGAGTAGGGATGCGTCGCTTTGAGCGTGTCGTGGTACTCGAACATCGTGTACTGGCGGTTGACGAGATCGTCGAAGTTGTGAATCTCGTTGGGATCGGGCGAATGCCTGGCCAGATCCGGCACCCAGATCAGCGAGTACACCGTCGCGCTTACCACGACGATTGCGGCGAGCGCGCCGCCGAGCCTGAAGCCTCGCGGATTGCCCCACAGCGTGGGACGGCCGGCGAAGAAATAGCGCTGCAGCCAAACGGCAATCAGAATGACGAAGCTCACTCCGAAGCCCATCACGCCGTACCACTTGCTTGCGACTAAGAGACCCAGGGCGAGAGTGAAAAGCACCAGCCAGAGTTTTGCGGAACGCCCCTGTTCGACGACCGTTTCGGTACGAATCTCGTTTCCGGCGTAGGACACCTCGCCTGCCGGCGTCTCGTAATTCACCCCGGCGTCGCGGCGGTACTCGATGGTCAGCGGATCGTCTTCGTAGACGAGCGAGCCGCCCTTGTTTTGCGAGATCGCGCCGCGCTGCATCTTGCCTTTCGAATCGATGCTCCCGCCGTCGGCGGAAAAGAGCGTCGTAGACTGAGCGTCGCGCAGCGCGTAGGAGCCTTCGGCGTAGGTCAACTCGCGGCGCTTCACACCGTACTGACTCGGCATGACGTAGTACTGCAGAATCAAGTAGCTTAGCGCGGCAAAGTAAACGGTGATGACGCTGGTGGCCGAGGCATCGATGTGGAAGGCCAGCCGGCAAACCTGTCCGACGATCGCCCCGGCGGCTAATGCGACGGGAATCCCGGCAACGAACTGCCAGTTGGGGACCTCGATGTGGGCGTGTTCCGCGACCTGCGAGCTGATCCAGAAGCGATAAAACGCGTAGGTTGCCAGGGTGGCAAAGAAGACGACGAAACCCTCGGGCGTGGCGATGCGCGACTGCACGAAGTGCATTCCGTCGAAGGTTAGCAAGAGCGCGGCGATGGTTGCGAAGAGCGTCGAGCCGGTGACGCGCTTGGCAAAGACGTAGAGCAGCATCACGACCAGCGCGCCGAAGACGACGTCGAGAAAGCGCCAACCGTATGAGTTGTCGCCGTTGCCGAGATGGCCGATCAACGCGTTGAGACCGGTCCAGCCGCCCAGCCCGTGGCCGTGCGGCATGCCGCCGAAAAGGGAGATCGAGAGCGTGATCAGCAGCTTGCTCAGCGGCGGATGGGTATTCTCATAGATCCTGAGATTCTGCAGATACTCTTCGCCGGCGCGCGCGAAGTAGATTTCGTCGAAGACCTTTTCCGTGGGATACCAATAGCCGATGAACGACAGTATGAAGTTTCCGACGCCGAAGATCGCGATGATTACGTAATCGAGCGGCGCGCGCAGCGCCGTCAAGCCTTCGGTCGGATCGAACCAGTGCCGCGTGCCGGTCGTTGCGACTGCCTCGCCGGGTTCCGGGCGCTCCTTGGGCGGCACCGCCACCGCTACCGTCTCACCGCTGCCGAGATAGAAGTAACCCAGCCAGAAGAACGTTAGAACGACGACGGCTGAGAAGAACGTCGTTCCGAGTCCCCACAAATTCTGCGCGTTAGTCCCGGGAACGTTGTGAGTGACGACCAGCAGGTACTGAAGCGAGTAAATGAGATTGGCAAACAGTGCGACCGAGAGTGCCACCGCTCCCCACAGATAGCGTCGTGCAAAGGGAAGGCAGGCAATCGTAAAGAGCACACCGTTGAAAAGATAGCGTTCGTGCATGCGCGTCGCCAACACGAAGAATGCCAGCGCGGCGACGGCGCAGCCTTCGAGCAGCGATTGGTCCGTACGGTCCTGCACGTAACGCCACACGACCAGCCCCACCGCGGCCGCGACCAGCAGCAGCCCCCACAACGCCTGAGGAAGCAGCAAGATATACTGGTTGTCGGGCACCCATAGCGTGCCGCGCAGCGCCCACAAATTAAAGGCGTTGACGCTATTGTATGAATAGACGCCGGCGCCGTAGGCGTAGCGATCCCAGAGCCAATGCAGCGCCGCAACCGGATTGCTGGGATGGAACGGTTCGGCGACGAGCAGCGCGAGAACGATCGCGGCGGCGGCGCCCACGGCGGTCGCGAGGAGCCGTTCGCGACGTCGCTGCGGATTGACGAACGCGAAGGCCACGATCAAAGGCAACAGCACGGCGGCCTGCGGCTTGATGAGCAGGGAATATCCGAAAGCCAGCCAGGCGCCGACGATCCAGAGCAGATGGGCGCGCGATTGCGGGGCCTCGTCGGAGCTGCGTAATAGCGCGTAGATGGCCAGCAGCGCGAGGCCGCCGGCGACGGAGTCGACCTGCCCCCACGCGGCCGAGATATAGATCGTCGCCGGGTTGAGCAGATAGAGCGCCGCGGCGCCAAGCGCGTATCCGGTCGATGCAAAACGCTTAACGATGCCGTAGAGCAGTACGCCGATGCCCAGGTCGGCGAGAATTGCCGGCACTTTGACCAGCACCCGCAACACGGCAAAGCCATGGTCGCGCGACGCGAAGAACGCGTGCCAGAAGTGTCCGACGACCGCGAGGATGTAGAAATAGCCGGGCGGGTAATCGGCGAAGCCGACGGTCGAGTAGAACGACGCGAAGGGGCGTTCGCTCAGGGAGAGCGCCCACGACATATACGTGCTGACGTCACTCTTGAAGCCTTCGTTGCCGATGTAGAGCACGCGCAGGGCCAACCCGGCAACGAGAAGAGCTGGGAGTGCCCATGCGATTGAACCCTGCCGCGCCGTCGCCGGGGCCGTGCTATTGGCGTTCATGCTACTTCCTTGCTTCAACGCGCCGCGGCGAGGCCGAGCGTCGCGAGCAAGTAGTCGCGCAGCTCGACGTTGTTGTGGCTCTCGACGACGGCCAGATGCTCGGCGGCAGCGCGCTGCGCCGCTTCTTTTGCTCCAAGTTGGTCGAGCGCGGCGACGATTCGCTCGACGTTTGCGGCATCGAGCGGCTTACCCAGGGAATAGGCATCGGCCACTGCAGTGCGAGCGAGCGAGGGCGGCTGCGCGATTGCCCAAACGACCGGGAAGGTCCATTTGCGGCGTGCGATGTCGCTGGTCGCAATTTTTCCGGTCTCGTCCACGGTCGACCAGATGCCCGCGACGTCGTCGCGAATTTGAAAGGCCATCCCATAAGCGCGGCCGACGGCACCGTATGCGTCGATCGTCGCTTCGTCGCAACCGGCGGCGTAGGCGCCCAAGCGGCACGATGCATCAAAGAGCTGCGCGGTCTTGCACTCGATCATGCGATAATAACCGGGCAAATCGACGGTGCGCTGCGACTCGAAGTGCAGGTCGAGCGATTGGCCCTCGCACATCACCGCGTGCGCCTCGTGCAGCAGGGCGATCATCTGCAGCACGCGCCCGGCCTCGAGATGCGTGGCCGCACTCTCTAAGCTCAGGAAGCTGAGCGCGCACATTGCATCGCCGGCATTAATCGCGCCGGCAATGCCGTAGGCGCTCCACAGCGTCGGCCGTCCGTGTCGGAGCTCGTCGCGGTCCTCGATGTCGTCGTGGACCAGCGAATAGTTGTGAAAGATTTCGACGGCTACGGCCGCGTCAATCGCGTACTCCAGGGGCGCGCCTTCGCCGGTACCGACGCGCATCACCATCTGCGGGCGAAGCCGTTTACCGCGGCGCGCCGGACCGTACGGCGCGTAGCCAAAGTGGCGCAAAAGCATATCGGAGATCTCTCTCGATCCCCGATATCCGGTAATCCGTTCTTCCAGCGCGCTCTCGAAGCGCTCC
>CAZMPP010000257.1:0-4124 GCA_964568035.1 uncultured bacterium | reverse complement strand
CACCTGGGGCACATGGTGAAGGTTGAAGTTGAAGTCGACACGATCGCACAACTGCGCGAGGCGCTGGCCGAACCGATCGACGCCGTGCTCCTCGACAATATGACGCCGGCGCAACTCGCCGAAGCCGTCGCCTTAGTGGATGGGCGCGTTTTAACCGAGGCGAGCGGTGGAGTGAATCCGCAGAACGTCGGCGAGATCGCCGCGACTGGCGTCGATCTTATCAGCACGGGTTGGCTTACGCACAGCGCTCCCGCCCTCGATTTAGGATTGGATATCGCCCTCTAACGACGTCGGCTCAGCGGTACAGCATCAGCGCGAATGCGACGACGGCGCCGATGGCGACGATGACGAGCGAGATCGCGTAGCCGAGTACTCCCGAGAGCGTAACGACTCGGCCGCGGCGCAGACCGTTATCGGTCGCGGCGTAACGCCAAGCTCCGAGCAACGCCATGAAGATCCCGAAGAACGCCATGAGCGTGCCGAACGTCGTGGAAAGGCCGGCCGCCTCGCCGGGGCGGTGCACCAGCACCGCAAACTCGCGCTCGAAGAGCGAGAAGCGGGCAATGACGAAGCCGAAGGCGATAAAGGCCAGCGCGGTGCGGACGTAGGCGAGGTACGTCCGCTCGTTGGCCAGCGTATCGTTGGCGCGAACCTCAACTTGAAGCGGCCCGGGGTCGGACGGCATGACCCAACGAGCGTTAGGCGAATCTTGGCCGAACCATGTCAGCGCAATCGCAAGCCGAACAAAAGACCGAACCCGGGAAAGCCAGCCACGATTTCCAGCCGCCTAAGGCGCTCGTCGACTTCATGGCGACCGGATGGATCGACCGGCCGTCCGACTCCACCGCTCATCCGCAAGCGACGCGCTTCGCGCAGCGGCGTGAGGCGCTCTCGCGCGCCTATCCCGGAATCTACGTCGTTATACCGGCCGGCCGCGAACGCGTGCGCGCCAACGACACGTATTTCCGCTTTCGCGCCGGCAGCGACTTCGCGTATCTGAACGGCGACGGCGAACCGGGTGCGCTGCTCGTGCTCGAACCCGAGGGGACGTCCCATCGCTCGGTACTCTTCGTTCCGGCCCACAACCGCGGCTCCGCCGAGTTCTTCACCGATCGCGTTTACGGCGAACTCTGGGTAGGACGCCATCGCGGCGTCGACGAGAGCCGCGCCTACTTCGGCGTGGACGATTGCCGTCCGTTGCAAGCCGTCGAAACCTACTTGGAAGAGCTGCGCGACAGCGGTCACGCCCGGCGCGTCTTGCGCGGACACGACGAAGAAGTCGACTGCCGTCTAACTGCCGGCGACGGCGACGACGAGCTCTCCGAGCGTCTCTCGGAAATGCGTCTCCTCAAAGACGATTACGAGCTCGACGAGCTGCGCCGTGCCTGCGCGGTCTCTAAGCTGGCCTTCGAAGACGCGATCCGCGCGATGCGTACGGCGCGCAGCGAGCGCGAGATCGAAGCAGCCTTCTGGAGCCGCAGTCGCATCGATGCCAACGACACCGGCTACCTCACCATCGCGGCCGCAGGCGAACACGCTTGCACGCTGCACTGGACCCGCAACGACGGCGCAATCGAGCGCGGAGCACTCTTGCTAATCGACGCCGGCGTGGAGTGCAACTCTCTCTATACCGCGGACATTACGCGAACGCTGCCGGTTTCAGGCCGTTTTTCAGCCGAACAACGCATCGTCTACGATCTCGTCTGGAAAGCGCAACAGGCCGGCATCGAAGCCGCGGTGGCAGGCAACGATTTCCTCGAGCCGCACCGCCGCGCGATGCGCGTGCTCGCCGAAGGACTGGTCGATCTGGGAATCCTCAACGTTTCCGTCGAGGACGCCTTGGATGGCGACAAGCTGCTTCACCGCCGCTACACGCTGCACGGAACGAGTCACATGCTCGGGCTCGACGTGCACGATTGCGCCACCGCCCGCGAGCAAGAGTATCGCTACGGCAAACTCCGCGAGGGGATGGTGCTGACGGTCGAGCCGGGACTCTACTTCCAGCCCGACGACGCCACGGTGCCCGAACGATTCCGCGGCATCGGCGTGCGCATAGAAGACGACGTCGCCGTCACCGCGCAGGGGCCCGAGAATCTCTCGGCAGCCCTGCCCTCACGTGCCGACGACGTCGAAGCCTGGATCGCGTCGCTTTGGCGTAGCGCTTAGGCTACGTCGGCATAACCGAGCTGCCCGGAGGAGGCGGTGGCGAACCGGGCGGGGGCGGCATCGGCCGTGCGCCTTGGTATGCGGCGAGCTGATCCTCGATCGGCCAACGTCCAAACGCTAAGATCAGCACGCAGATCAGCGGGCCGACGCCGGGAATAAAGTTGAGCAGCGAGAGCGCGCCGTTATATCCCGCCTTGGCAAAGATGCGCCAGTAGACCCATACCGTAAACGCGATGAGCGCGACGATTACGATAACGTAGACGAACGCCAGTCCGGCCAAAACGCTTGCGGCGGCCGCGGAGCTCGTATGGTCATCCATAGGTGATGCCTCCACTCCGGTAGCAACTTACCGGTCGGCGGTTCCTTTCTCCGTTACCGCCTCGCATCATTTACCGCCTAGCATCCCGTTCGACCGCGCCGACCGGCGCGTCAGTGGACCGTTCAACCGCGCGGCGGCGAGCCCCATCCCGATTGAACGTAGCGTCCGTCGACGACGATGCAGGGCACGGTCGGATCGCCGTTGCTGTATCCGAACATCCGCTCGCGCGCCCGCAGATCGTTCTGCGCGTCGTGCTGCGCGTACGATGTGCCGGCGGCGTCGTAATACGCCATCGCGCGGCGGCAGTACGGGCAATCGGGAGAGATATACAGTTCGAGCGTTGCGCCCGGAGGAATGTGCTCGACGTCGAAGCCTCGCGCCATGCCGCTGCTCTTCGTACCGACGCCGCTGGGAAACCTGCGCGACGTAACGATGCGCGCGGCCGACACGTTGCGCGATGCCGCCCTGATCGTCGCCGAGGACACGCGCGTTGCGCGACGTCTCTTACAGGCTCTCGGCTTGCCCGGACGTGAGATTTGGAGCTATCGCGAAGCCAACGCGGCTGCAGTAACGCCGGGCATTCTCGAGCGTGCGCGCACCGAGCTGGTCGCGGTAACGTCCGATGCCGGCATGCCGGGAATCTCCGATCCGGGTAGCGAGCTGCTGGCGGCGGCGCGGGCCGCCGGAGTGCCGGTTGAGGTTTTGCCGGGACCGAGTGCGGCAACGGGCGTCGCGCTGCTCTCCGGGTTTGCGCTGCAGCGATTTATTTTCGAAGGTTTTCCGCCGCGCACCAGCGGTGCGCGGCGGGAGCGGTTCGCGGCAGCGTTGGCAAGCCACGCGACGACGATTTGGTACGAGTCGCCGCGGCGCATCCGCGCCAGCCTCGCCGACCTCGACGCGGTTGCCGCCGATGCGCGCGTCTTTGTCGTCCGCGAATATACCAAGTTGCACGAGCAACATTATTCGGGAACGCCGGCGGCATTGCTCGGGGAACTCGTCGAGCCGATTCGTGGTGAAATTGCGTTTGCGGTTGCCCCGTATGAATCAAAAGCCTCCGCACCGGCGGGTTCGGCTGAAGATGCAATTGACGAGCTCCTGGCCGCCGGCCACCGCGTCAGCGAGGTCGCCAAGCTTCTCGCCGAGCGCGGCTACGGCGACCGTCGGGAGCTCTACGCCGGCGCCGCGGCACGGAAGGCGCGCCGCAAAAGCCCGGGTAACCAACGGTAACGAAAATGGAGCGCGCCTACTACGTCACCACGCCGATCTATTACATCAGCGGCAATCCGCATATCGGCCACGCCTACACGACCGTTGTGGCCGACGTTCTGGCACGCACCGCACGGACGATGGGGCCGACGTTCTTTCTTACCGGCACCGACGAGCACGGGCAGAAGGTCGCCAACGCCGCCGCGGCGGCCGGTAAGAGTCCGCAAGAGTGGTGCGACGAGCTGGTGCCGCGCTGGCAGGCGCTCTTTGCCGCTTACCACGTTTCGTACGACGATTTCATTCGCACGACGCAACCGCGCCACGTGACCAAGGTGGAACGCGTCTTCGAGCGGCTGCGCGAAGCCGGCGACGTTTATCGCGGCAAGTACGAAGGCTGGTACTGCGTCAGCGACGAGACCTTCTGGCTCGAATC
>CAZMPP010000256.1:0-4161 GCA_964568035.1 uncultured bacterium | reverse complement strand
TCGGTCACGAACGAGACGCGCCGCGCGGGGCGATCGCGGTCGTGCGCATTATCGTGACGTTCGCGATCGTGCTCCTCGCCTGGGTGCTCTTTCGCGCGCAGACCTTTGCGGTGGCGCTCAATGTCTATCGCGCGCTGTTCGCCGGCGGCAGCGGGGCCGCGCTGCTAGCCGGCTGGCAGGCGGTGCTCGCCGTGGCGATCGTGGCCTTCGGCGCTCTGCGCCTGCTTTTAAATCGCCGAGGCTTTGCCCCCAGTTGGATTCAGCTTCGACCGCTGGGGCAAGCCGGCGTCCTGGCCGGCGTGCTGCTGGCGCTTCAGTTGCTTTCTTGGACGGGCGTCTCTCCAACGTTTATCTACTTTAAATTTTAAGGCCGGAGGGCTAAAATGTCCAAAGTGCGTGGCAACGACGACCTGAGCATTGTTCTGGGCGAGTTTGAGAACGCTAGCGTGATTACGCTGCGCGGCGAGTGGGACGTTGCCAATCGCGAGCAGCTGCGCGAGACGCTTCATGCGCTGGGCGCCGAACGCGACGTGCTGGTCGACCTGCGCGAGGCTAGTTTCTTTGATTCGACCGCACTGGGCGAGCTAATCGCGCTCTACAAGCGCCTCAATGGCAACGGGCGTCGCCTCGAGGCGCTCGTCGGCGCCAGCAACATGCGCCGACTGCTCGAGCTCACCAACCTCGACGCCTTGATCGGCGTCGTGCCCGAGCGCGCGCAGTATCTCAACGATCGGCTCCCCCGGCCGGCGTGGCCCGTGCAGGATTAGCCCGCAGCGGTTCGATCGTCTCGAAGATCGTGAGCGCGAATTGACCGAGCGCCGGAATGACGCGCGGTCGAAGTAAACGCGGATCGAACGAGGCCATGTAGCGTTCGTTCTCCTCGACTCAGGCGCGAATAAAGCCTGCGGGCGTGAGCCCTTTCATCGCGTCGGCAAAAAGATCCGTCGCTCTCGGCTGGGGTTCGGTCGATCCGAAAGGAAGGCGACCATCCGCGCAGCGGTCGAAGGAGCGCGAGCGATGAACCGGCTCTCGCAACACCTCCCGCTCAGCGGGCATCGGGCTTCCCTTCAGCGATACCTCGCTGAAATCGTTTTTTCTTTCGACTCGGTTGCGGGCCGCATCATTGAAGAGCGTATGCCCGTTGAGTCGGCCCGCGACCCACTCCGGCCGTCGCTCGTGCTCTGGGCCTGCGACGCCAACGGCGGCGACCCCCGCGAGGCGCTCCCGGTAGCAGCCGCGTTTGCCCTCTTCGACCGCTTCATGCTGCTGCACGACGAACTGGCCGACGACTCCGCCGAGTCGATCGGGCGCTGGGGACTGGGCCAAACGCTCAACGCCGGCGATGCGTTCTACGCGCTGGCTTTTCGGGCGCTGGCTCGCGATGTCGGCGATCCCGCCCGGCGGCTCGAAGCAGCCCGCCTCGTCGGTCAGGCGGTGCTGGAAGCGATCGAGTCTCGACCCGGCGAGGCGGCGCGTGACGCGGCCATGACCGCAGCAGCGCTGCGTGCGGGCGCACTCGTAGCCGGCGCCTCACCACTGGTAGCAGCTGCCTATTCGCGAGCCGGAAACCTGCTCGGGCTTGCGTGTGCCGTGGACGATCCGCAAGAAGCGCGGCGCCTCACGCAAGAAGCGGTCGCAGCGCTGCGGCGCCACACGCCGTCGGGCGATCTGGCCATCTTTGAAGAAGTTGCCGAGTACGTCGCGCGACATGGCGCCTAACCCGCCGCTCATCTCTTCGCGCAAAGCCGATCACCTTCGTATCAATATCGAAGATGATGTAGCGGCAAAGGGCGTTGCGGCGGGCTTTGACGATTACGCGTTCGCGCACCGCGCCTTGCCCGAGATCGACCTCGCCGACGTAGACTTGTCGTGCGAGTTTCTCGGCCGGCGGCTCGCGGCGCCACTGCTTGTCTCGTGCATGACCGGCGGCACGCCGCAAGCCCGCGAGATCAACGCGCGCCTGGCGCGCGTCGCGCAGCGGTATGGCTTGGCCATGGGGCTGGGCTCGGGGCGCGCGCTTATCGAGTCGCCCGAGCAGCTGCCGACCTTCGAAGTGCGCTCGCAAGCCCCCGACATTCTACTCTTTGCCAATCTCGGTGCCGTTCAACTCAATAAGGGTTACGGCGCCGCCGAATGCCGCCGTCTCGTCAAGCTCCTTCACGCCGACGCGCTGGTGCTGCATTGCAATCCCTTGCAAGAAGCGCTGCAGCCTGAGGGCGATACCTGTTTCGCCGGACTCTTGCGTGCCATCGAAAACCTCTGCGCCGAAGTGGACTTCCCCATCATCGTCAAGGAGGTTGGTTGGGGCATCGCAGCCGATCAGGTCCGCGCGCTCTTCGACGCCGGCGTCGCTGCCGTGGATCTCGCGGGTGCGGGTGGCACGTCGTGGAGCGAGGTCGAGCGCTATCGCATCGCCGAGCCGTGGCGGGCGCGCGTCGCCGCCGAGTTCGCCGGGTGGGGAATTCCGACCGCGCGTTGTTTAGTCGAAGCGCGGGCCGTCGCACCCGCCGAACCGTTGATCGCCAGTGGCGGCATTCTCAGCGGTCTCGACGTCGCGAAGGCGCTGGCGCTCGGCGCCGACCTGACCGGCATCGCCGGCCCCTTTCTGCGCGCAGCGGATCGCAGTGAAGAGGCCGCGGCCGAACTGGCTTGCGAACTGATCGAAACGCTCCGCATTGCCATGTTTTGCGCCGGCGCGCGCCGAGTAGTAGACTTGCGAGGAACGTTGGCACCATAAAGAGGAGGCAAACATGAGCTTCGGAGCGCGCGTTCTTGTTGCGGGATTTGCCGCCGCGCTCGTCTCGTGCGGCCGCAACGCTCCCTCCAATTCGAACCTCGTCCCGGCCATGGAACGGACCGTGCCCCCGAGCGTGAACGCATTTCAAAACCCGGATTTCGAAACCGGTAAGCTGTCGCCATGGTTCGGTTGCCTCGACGTCCCCGGCAAGATCTCGACGTACCATCCATATCAGGGTACGTACGACGCGTTCTCGGGCAACGCCGGCGTCAAGAAGCCAGAGGTTCGCTATTCAGGCGCTGTTTGTCAAGAAATTATCGTCCCGAAGAATCCCTACCTTTCGGTTCACATCTGGCCGGTCTCGAACGACTTCACCAAGGGGTTCGGCCAAACCATTGCCGCCTATAACGCCACTACGGGAAAACTGATCGGAGTGCTATGGGGTGAGGACAAAGAGTCGACGAGCTGGCTGCTGCTGCATAAGAGTCTCAAAACCCAACTCGGGACGTATGTCGGCGACAAAATAATTGTTACGTTTGGCGTAAGTGCACCGGGAAACAAGAACAAGTTTATCGGCCTTTGGATCGACAACGTCAGCATGACCAGCCAGTGAGGCGGGATGGTTAGGGCTCGGAACCGCCGCTGTCCGTAGCGATGAGGTAGGTCACGACGTCCCACGAGTTGTGGATGCCGATGAAATTGAGCAGCAAAACGCCGCCGCCCACCGCGAAAAGCGCGTGATGGGCGTCGAGAGGCATCGCAATCGCTCCCGCGGCGATCGCGCCGTAGGCGAGGAACGGCAAGACGGTATACCACGTCCAGTCTTCGGCGTCGGGAATATACTTGCTCAGCCGTCTTGCGCGCAGCGTGACGCGGACTGCGTAAACAACTCCGACAATTCCGGTGATGGCCAGGGTAATCGCCGGAAGCATCAGCTCCTGCCACGGCGCGAGTAGAATCGCCGAAACCAGCAGCGCCGCGCAAAAATGCACGACGGTCGGCGTGCTGAAGGTTCCGGTACCCTCGGCCGAGCTCCTGACGCGTTCCATTCCCGCGACCAGCGAGATCACCACGAACATCAGTCCGGTAAGCGCGGCCGCCGCCGAGCCGCTGACCGTATAGAAGCTCGACCACTCGGCTAGCGAGGATGTCATCAGGCTCTATTCAATGCGTCCGGGTAGACTCTCCCCGACGGCAGCGCTCGGGCCTGGCGGGGGAGACGAGGCCCGCTGCGCTAATTATGAGTCCCGAAGATGGACCTCAACCTCGAGGCAGCGGACGCCTATTGCCGCACGCTCACAAGCCGCCACTACGAAAACTTCAGCGTCGCGTCGCGCTTCGTCGACGGCGAGCGGCGCCGCGACCTGAGCCGCATCTACGCTTTCTGCCGCACCACCGACGACCTCGGCGACGAGAGTCCGCCG
>CAZMPP010000255.1:0-4163 GCA_964568035.1 uncultured bacterium | reverse complement strand
TTCCTCCACCAGCGAATCCTGCGATCCGCTGCGCTCGCCCAAAAACGGATAGAGAAAGCTCGACGCGCCGACGTCGTGTCCCATCTCGTCGTGCTCGAAAAACACGTGCACGGTTTCGTACAGCGTGTGGCAAAGAATTTCTATCATCTCTTGGTGCACGTGTGGATCGTTACTGGGGGCGCTTACGGCAAAATCGGCCTTTTCTCCGGGAAGCGCAAAGGTGAACGCACCGCGATCGTGCGCGCGTTCGAGCACGCGCACGACCTCCGGATCGCCCTCCGGCGGCCCGAAGCCCATCACGATGTCGTTCGGGTCGAGCACGGCGTCGATCCACGGAGCGAAAGCCAAGCTCAAATCCATCGCCGGCAACGCGCGTTTTCCAACGATGACGGGATGAACGAACTCTACCGAGACGTGCTGTGCGTCGGTGGCGTAGGCGCCTCTTCCAAACGCCAGCAGACGACCGCCGCGGCGAAACCGCTCGAACGTCTGCCGGCAGGCCAACGCCAGCGGCCGTGCCTGCTGCGGGAAGAACGCATCGGCAACAACGTCGCGGTCCGCGAACCGTTGGTCGATCCACTCCTCCAGCTGCTGCAGCGAGGGTTCGTGCGTCAGCATATGCGTGGGAGGGGGTCGCCGACGAGCATGTCGATGATGCGGCTTCCGCCGTAGCTCGTCACCGCCAGCACCGCTCGTGCCGGTTTCGACCGCACCTCACCGATGCAGACGGCGCCCCCGCCGCCCGCTACGGCTTGCATCGCTGCGAGTGCCGAATCAGCAATGTCCGGCGCGACGACGGCAAGAAGCTGTCCTTCGTTGGCGATGTGCAGCGGATCGAGGCCGAGGATCTCGCAGGCTCCGCGCACTTCATCGCGCAGTGGAATCGCTTCTTCGAAGAGCGTTACGCCGAGTTCGGTAGCGCGCACCAGCTCGTTGAGTGCGGTAGCCACGCCGCCGCGCGTCGGATCTCGCATCCAGTGCAGCCCATCGCCGGCCACATCGAGGAGAGCGTCGACAAACGGCGCGACCGAGCGGGTATCCGAAGCCAGGTCGGCTTCCAGATCGAGCTCGCCGCGTGCGAGTAGGATGGTAATGCCGTGATCGCCGATCGGACCCGAGAGCAGCACGCGATCGCCCTCGCGAACTCGCGCCGGTCCGAGACGCGCTCGTGCATCGACCTCACCGAATCCAAAGGTTGTGACGTACATTCCGTCGGCCATGCCGTGCTCGACGACCTTGGTGTCTCCGCCGACGATCGCGACCCCGGCACGCGCCGCTGCGGCGGCCATCGCTTCGACTTCGGCCCGCAGCGTTTCACCGGGTAAGCCGGCCTCGAGAATGAAGGCCGCCATGAGGCCAAGCGGCCGCGCGCCGGAGACGGCCAGGTCGTTGACCGTTCCATTGACGGCCAGCTCGCCGATCGACCCGCCGGGGAAACGTAGCGGTTTGACGACGTAGCCGTCGGCGGTCGTCGCAATCCGAGAACCGTTGAAGTTCGAGATTGCTGCATCGGAGAGCGTTTCTAAAATCGGGTTGGAGAGTAATGGTAGAAAAAGACCCTCGACCAAACGCCGCGAGGCTTTGCCGCCGGCGCCGTGAGCCATTTCGATTTGACCGTCGCCGAAACGCACCCGCGGCGCGTTACGCTCGATCGTTTCCATCGCTAGTAAATCTCTGCCGTTACCGACTCGTTGAGGTGCACGTAACGATAGTAGGCCGCGCAGGCACCCTCGCTCGAAACCATCAGCGCGCCGATGGGATGCTCTGGGTTACACTCTTTTCCGAAGAGCTTGCACTGCGGCGGCTTGAGCACGCCCTTGAGCACCTCGCCGCACTGCGCCGCCTTCGGATCGGTGACGCGCACACCCGGCACCTCGAACTGCACCTCCGAATCCCACTGCGCGTAAGCTTTGGAGACTTTCAGCGCCGACTGCGAGATGAATCCCAAGCCGCGCCACTCGAAGTATGGGCGTAACTCGAAGGTTTCGCCGATTGCGGCCAGCGCCGGCAAGTTACCTTCCCAAGGAACGATGCGGCGATACTGATTCTCGACGCGCGACTCTTTATCACGCAGCTGGCGCAAGATCATTAGGATTGACTCGAGGATGTCGAGCGGTTCGAAGCCTGAGATGACGACCGGCTTGCCGTAATCGCGCGCGATAAACTCGTATGGCCGGCATCCGGTTACGGTCGAAACATGGCCTGGGCCGACGAACGCGTCGAGCCGCATATCGGGCGAATCTAAAATCGCGCGAATCGCCGGAACGATCGTCACGTGGTTGCAGAATACGGAGAAGTTGCGGATTCCCAGCGCCTTCGCACGTGCCAGCGTCAGCGCCGTCGACGGCGCCGTCGTTTCGAAACCGATGGCGAAGAAAAAGACGTGCTTGTCGGGCGTGTTCTGCGCGATGCGCAGCGCGTCAAGCGGCGAATAGACCATCCGGATGTCCACGCCGCGTGCCTTGAGCTCGAGCGGCGTTCCGCGCGTTCCGGGTACGCGCATCATATCGCCGAAGGCGGTCATGATCACGTCGCGCTGTTCGGCGATCGCCAGGCCGTCGTCGATGCGGCCCATCGGCAAGACGCAGACCGGACAACCCGGTCCGTGAATTAGCTCGACGTTGGGCGGCAGCAGATTCTTGAGGCCGTGCCGGTATATGGCGTGCGTATGCCCGCCGCAGACTTCCATGATCCGATAGTGGCGGCTGGAGCCGGCCACGCGGGCGATTTCGCGTGAGACGTTACGAATGAGTTGCGGGTCGCGAAACTCGTCGACGAATTTCATCTCACGATTTCCGCGGTGCCCGCGCTATTGCGACGCCGAAATGAACGAGAACGACGTCGCCGGCCGTCGCGCCGGGAACAAAATCCAGCTCGACGACGCTCCGCTCACCGTCCGCGCCGGTGCAAACCGCGCGATTGCCGTCGCGTTCCAGGATGCGCAGCGCCAACGCCGTGTCGCCGCAAGCCGTGCAGCCCTCACTCGCGTTCGGCAAACGTGTACCCTCGGATCTCGTCCATCGCCATCTCGTCCTCACCCAGCGCCGAGAGCATGCGCAACTGATCGCGTGCTTGCGACTCCTCAATCTTGCTCATCGCAAATCCCACGTGGATCAGGACCCAATCCCCGGTTTGCACGCCCTCGTCTTCGAGGAGGCTAATGTTAACGTTGCGACGCACGCCCGCGACGTCGACCTTCGCCAATCCATACTGTTCGGGCGAAATTTCGACGATGCGGCCGGGAATGGCCAGACACATGGCGGACCCTATCCCTTCTTCTTACGCGCGACCATGCGGAGGCGCACGCGAACCAGCGGCTCGACGCTGAGCACGAGCAGGTTCATCGACTTCAACCCAAAGTCGCGCACGTCAACATTGATCTCGCCGGCGACCCGTACCGAATCGCCGTCGCGCGAAGGCAACAGCTCGCCTTCGTATCGGCGCGCCAAGCCGGCCAGTGTGATGTTGCCGGCGGCGGCGTACCGTCCGGGGAGCGCCGCCGCGCTCAGGTCGCGCAACTCACCGACGATTTTGGGGAATCGCTTACTGTCAATGAGCTTCCACATCTCGCGGTCCTGAAGCTCGTTGCCGGTGCGCAGGCTCTCGACCTTGAGCTCGATATGCATGCGGGGCGGCGGGTCGACGGCCAGCGTTCCGTTCTCGTTCCAGGCCGCCTCGACGTAGCCGGTCATCTCGGTCGCTTTTCCGTAGACCGGAAAGAGGGTCGACGTCGCAAAGAAGGTCAGCGACGAGTCAGTGCTCGCAACATCGAAGCGTTCGTAGCTCGGCTTTTCTGCCATGACTTTCACTTGAACACGACCGTCGCATCGCTCTTCGATGACCGTCACGCGCCTTTCCTCGCAACGAGGCGCAAGATCACGCGCAAGACCGGATCGACCTTGAGTATCAGCAAGCTCGGCGGTTTGAGGCCAAAATCGCGGATATCAAGGCTGAGCTCGCCTTCGACCGTAACCATTTCCTCGTCGTTGCTCATCGTAAACTCACCTGAGTACGTGCGCGTGCGACCCACCAGCGTAATCTCGCCGCTGGCCCGATAACGGCCAGGCGGCGAGATTAAATCAACGCTGCGCAGATCGCCGCTTGCCTTGGGGAATCGCCCCGCGTCGACCAGACGGCGCATCTCCCGATCCTGCATTGAGTTC
>CAZMPP010000254.1:0-4177 GCA_964568035.1 uncultured bacterium | reverse complement strand
GAAATCTCCGGTTTACTCAAACAGCAAATCGAGCAGTTCAAGTCCGAGATCCAAGAGGACGAAGTCGGTACGGTGATCTCGGTCGGAGCAAACCTCGCGCGCGTCTACGGCCTTCGCGGGGTTCGCTCGTCGGAGCTCGTCGAGTTCGCCAACGGGCTGCACGGCGTCGCGCTCAACCTCGAAGAGGATAACGTCGGCGTGGTGATCATGGGTCCGGACGTCGACATCAAAGAGGGCGACAGCGTGCGGCGAACGGGACGCATCGCATCGGTTCCGGTCGGCGAGGTCATGCTCGGACGCGTCGTCAATCCACTTGGCGAGGCAATCGACGGCAAAGGCGAGATCGAGGCGACGCGTTTTCGAACGATCGAGAACGTCGCTCCGTCCGTCGTACAACGCCAACCCGTCAAACAGCCGCTGCAGACCGGCGTCCGTGCAATCGACGCGCTGATCCCAATCGGCAAGGGGCAGCGAGAGCTGATCATCGGCGACCGCTCGACCGGCAAGACGGCCATCGCGATCGACACGATCATCAATCAAAAAGGACGCGACGTCTATTGCATCTACGTCGCCATCGGCCAGAAGAACTCGACGGTCGCGGCGCTGGCGCAGATCCTCGAGCAGAAAGGGGCGATGGCCTACACGACCATCGTTGCCGTAAGCCCGTCGGAAGCAGCGGCGCTGCGCTGGCTGGCGCCGTTTGCCGGGTGCGCGATGGCCGAGGAGCTCATGTACTCCGGCAAAGATGTGCTGATTATTTACGACGATCTCACCAAGCACGCGCAGTCGTATCGCGAAATGTCGCTCCTGCTTCGCCGGCCGCCGGGCCGCGAAGCCTATCCGGGTGACGTCTTCTACCTGCATTCGCGACTGCTCGAGCGCGCCGCAAAACTCTCCGATGAGATGGGCGGCGGTTCGCTCACCGCGCTTCCGGTCATCGAGACGCAAGCCGGAGACTTCTCGGCCTATATTCCAACCAACGTCATCTCGATTACCGATGGCCAGATCTATCTGACGCCTCAGCTATTCTTCCAAGGTATCCGGCCGGCAGTCGATATCGGTCTCTCCGTCTCGCGCGTCGGCGGTGCCGCCCAGACCAAGGCGATGAAATCGGTGGCGGGTCAACTCAAGCTGGAACTGGCGCAGTATCGCGATCTCGCGGCGTTCGCCAAACTGTCGAGCGATCTCGACAAGGCCACGCAGAACCAGCTGATGCGCGGCGAAAAGCTGACCGAGCTGCTTAAACAGCCGCAGTATCAGCCGCAGGCAATGGAAGATCAAGTGGCGATCATTTACGCGGCGAGCAGCGGCTTCGTCAACGACGTTCCGACCCCGAAGCTGCAGAGTTGGGCCTCGGCGTTGATCGACTTCCTGCACGCGCAGCATCCGGAGATTACGGAGGCGATCGCCAAGAGCGGGCAGCTTCCTGACGACGTCAAGAAACAGCTCGACGCCGCACTCACTGAGTTCAACAAGAGCTTCTAGAGAAAAAGCAAGCTCTTGCCGTCCGTACGCGATTTACGCGACCGCATCCGGTCGCTCAAGAACACGCAGCAGATCACCAAAGCGATGAAGCAGGTGGCCGCGGCGAAGATTCGCCGTGCCGAAGCCGCGCGGAAGCGCGCGCGCCCCTATGCCGACGCGCTCGGGGAAATGCTGCGCGATCTGATCGCGGCCGTCTCGTCGGTCGACCACCCGTTCATGAAGCCGGGCAAAGAAGGTGCGCCGTCGGGCATCGTGCTGATGACCTCCGACAAAGGTTTGGCCGGCGCGTTCAACGCCAACGTGATTCACGCGGCCGAGCTGTATGCACGGCGGCAAGCCGGCGTCCGTTACTACACTATCGGCGTCAAAGCGCGTAACGCGATTCGCCGCATGGGGTTGACCGACGCTCCGAGCTGGCCGCTGGGAGGCGAGTCGAAGCTCGATACCGCGCGCGAGATGGCGCACCGCGTGACGGAAGACTTCACTAACGGCACGATAGGCGATATCGTCCTGGTATCGCAGCAGCTCGTTTCGATGATGTCGCAGCGCCCGCGGACGCGCAAACTCGTACCCATCCTGGCCGAAGATCTCAGCGCCCTCTCCGGCGACCAAGAAGGTGCGAAAAAACCCACCGGCGCGATCGAGTTCGCCCCTTCGCCCGAATTCGTACTCTCCCGTCTACTCCCCAAATATCTCGAGTTCACGATCTACTCCGCGATGCTCGAAACCGACGCCTCGTTTTTCGCCGCGCAGCTCGTGGCGATGACCAACGCCACCGACAACGCGTCGAAGCTGATCGACGAACTCACCATCGCCATGAACAACGCCCGCCAAGCCGCCATCACAAAAGAGCTCCTCGAGATCGTCGGAGGGGCAGAAGCCCTGGGAGTCGAGTGACGATGCGAAGCGACATTGCATCGTAAGAAATAGCAGAAACCGATAAAAGAAAGTACAGAGAAATGGCAGATTCCACCGGTAAAGTCGTTCAGATCCTCGGTAACGTCGTCGACGTCGAGTTCACGCCCGAGACGTTGCCAAAGATCAACGACGCGCTACGCGTCGGCGTCAACGAAGGTGCGGGCGGCGGAAGCGGCGCTGCGTCGAACGGCGATGCGCGTTTAGGCGGTACCGCGATGCAGGCGCGCGAGCTGACGCTGGAAGTACAGGACGAGCTCGGTGACAACCAAGTGCGGTGCTTGGCGCTGGGCTCGACCGACGGTTTGGTGCGCGGCGCGGCGGTGCGCAGTCTGGGTGGACCGATTACCGTACCGGTGGGCGAAGGCACGCTCGGTAGAATTTTCAACGTGCTCGGCGAGACGATCGACAGTAGCGAACCGGTGAAGGCTGCGGCGTACTGGCCGATCCATCGTCCGCCGCCGGCGCTGAAGTACCAGGAACCGACGGCGCGCGTCTTCGAGACCGGAATCAAAGTCGTCGATTTGATGGCGCCATACACGCGCGGCGGAAAGGTCGGACTCTTCGGAGGCGCCGGCGTTGGCAAGACGGTGCTCATTCAAGAGCTCATTCGTAACATCGCGTACGTTCACAAAGGCTTCTCGGTCTTCACCGGCGTGGGCGAGCGTACGCGCGAAGGCAACGACCTCTGGCTCGAAATGAAAGAATCGGGCGTACTCGCGCAGACGACGCTCGTCTTCGGGCAGATGGACGAGCCGCCGGGCGTGCGTTTTCGCGTCGCGCAGACCGGCGTCACGATGGCCGAATACTTTCGCGACGAGCTCGGTGCCGACGTGCTCCTGTTTATCGACAACATCTTCCGGTACATGCAGGCCGGATCCGAAGTCTCGGCGCTGATGGGCCGCATGCCGTCGGCGGTCGGCTATCAACCAACGCTCGGCACCGACATGGGCGTGCTGGAAGAGCGCATTACCTCGACGCGCAAGGGCTCGATCACCTCGGTGCAGGCCGTCTACGTGCCGGCCGACGACTATACCGACCCGGCCGTGGCGACGACGTTCGCGCATCTCGATGCGACGACCGCGCTTTCGCGGCCGATCTCCGAGCTCGGCATTTATCCGGCCGTCGACCCGCTGGCCTCAACGTCGCGCATTTTGGATCCTCAGATCATCGGCCAAGAGCATTACGAGGTCGCGCGCGGCGTGCAAGAAGTTCTGCAGCGCTATCGCGACTTACAGGACATCATCGCCATTCTGGGCGTCGAGGAGCTCTCCGAAGACGACAAAATTGCGGTCGCTCGGGCGCGCCGCATTCAGCGTTTCTTCTCGCAGCCGTTCTTCGTCGCGGAGCAGTTCACGGGACGCGAGGGCAAGTACGTGAAGCTCTCGGAAACGGTCGCGTCGTTCAAAGAGATTCTCGAAGGCAAGGTCGACGATCTGCCGGAAGGCGCTTTCTTCTACGCCGGGACGATCGACGAAGTCCGTGCCAACGCCGAACGGATGGCCCGTGCCTAACACCATTCCGTTTCGCCTCGTCACGCCCAAAGAAGTTGCGTTCGAAGGCCAAGCCGAGTTGGTCATTGCCGTCACGACCGAGGGCGAGGAAGGCATTCTTCCGAGCCACGCGCCGTTTTTGGCCGCGCTCAAGCCCGGTGTGTTGCGAGCAAACGTGCTGACCGAAGGCCAAACCTCGCGGCTGGAGCTGGCCACCAGCGAAGGTTTCATGCAGGCGCTGCCCGATCGAGTCACCGTGCTCGTGGACGAGGCCGTTCGCTTTG
>CAZMPP010000253.1:0-4205 GCA_964568035.1 uncultured bacterium | reverse complement strand
AAACGTACTCGTCGCGCTGCATCCCCAAATTCTCGTGAACCGGCATCACCTCGATGAAGCGCACGTAGATGGCGCGGTCGCGCGTCTGCGCGGCAAAATCGAGGAGTTCGTCATCGTTGCGGCCGCGCATGACGACGCAGTTGAGCTTTAGTGGCACGAGTCCGGCCCGCAACACCGCGTCCATCCCGCGGAGTACCGCATCCAAACCGGGGCGCCGGGCGATCGCTTCGAAGCGATCGGCTCGCAGCGAATCGAGCGAGAGATTGATCCGTTTCAGACCGGCCGCAACCAAATCGTCGAGCTGTTCTTCCAGCATCAGTCCGTTGGTCGAAAGGGCGATGTCTTCGATTCCGGGCACCGCGGCAATCGCGCGCACGAGCCGCGCGAGATCGCGGCGTACCAGCGGCTCGCCGCCGGTCAGGCGAATGCTGCGTACGCCGACCGATGCCGCGGCAGTGACGATTTGCGCGATCTCTTCATAGCTGAGGATCTCCTCGCGGCGCAGCCATGGCAGCCCACTCTCGGGCATGCAATACACGCAGCGCAGATTACATTTATCCGTTACCGAGATACGCAAGTACGTAATCGACCGGTTGAAACCGTCGATCAGCGAAAGATTCATTGCGAGAAGATTCCGGCCGGGAGCTGCGCGTTGATCTTATAGCCGTCAACGGTCGAGGTGATGTCGCCGGTATAGCCGGGTTCTTCGACGTGTCCGCTCTGCGACGCGACCACTTGATTGCCGTCGATGCTTTGGTAGTGATTGTGGACTTCCGCGTACGCGCCCTTGGCATAGTTCCAACGCATTGACGTGACCATGGCGCTCTTATCGTCGACCACGGCGTCGATGCTTTCGACGTTGCCCTGCTGCTTGGGCACGAGCCGGAAGTGCGTTGAGGTGCCGTCGTCGGCGGTGAGGGTCACCGCGTTCTGCTGCTTCCACTGCGACGGCGGCTCGAGCTTCACGTAGAGCTTGTCGAACTGCTGAGCGATCACGGGAAGGCCGCCGGTGAAGACGACCTTATATTTATCGGGCTGGCGATAGTACCAGTTGCCGCTCACGTCGGCCGACAGATAAGGGAACGACCTCATGACGACGTGCGCGTGCAGCGTCGCTGTGAACGTGTGCAGATTAGGATTGACGGCAGCCGCGCGCGCGAGCAGGTCGTCGGCCGGTGCCGCTCCGGCCAAAATCAGGGCGGCAAGCAACGGTGCGTATCTCATACTTCTCGCTCTCCTCCTACCCAGCCGAAGGGCTCCAGAGCCGCTTCGACCTCCGATCGCACGCCGCCGTCCTGCTCGAGCGACCGCCAGCGGCGCAGCGCTTCCAGGGCCTTGGGCGAGCCGATCCGGCCCAGCGCCCAGGCGACGTGACCGCGTACCATCGGATGCGGATCGCGCTCGAGCGACTCCGCCAGCGCCTTAACGGACGAGCGGTCGAGGGCATTGCCCAAGGCGACGGCGGCATTGCGCCGCAGCACGGCCGCGCCCCGCCAGCCCATGGCCGTGCCGGCATAGTGCCGCTTAAACTCGCCCGAGCGCAGTGCCAGCAGCTCGACCAGCGACGGGCGCGCGGTTGCTTGCGAAGCCGGCGCCCATTGCGCGCCGGCGGGCGTTCCGGCGGCGACCGTCGGCGGACAGACTACTTGGCACAGGTCGCATCCCCACACCCACTCGCCGATCAGCGGCCGCATCTCCGCCGGGATTCCATCGGTGCGCTGCGTGAGGTCGGAGATGCAGCGCGTTGCATCGATCGTATAGTCGCCGCGCAGCGCTTGCGTCGGACACGCATCAACGCAGCGCCGGCACTCGCCGCAGCTTTTGCGCAGCGGCGCGTCGGGCGGGAGCTCCAACGTGGTGACGACCTCGCCCAAGAACACGAACGATCCAAGCGACGGCGAGATCAAGTTAGTGTGTTTCCCGATCCATCCGAGTCCAGCTGCCGCTGCTAGCGCTCGTTCGGCCAGCGGGCGCGTATCGCAGGCAATCGCCGTTACCGGCTCTCCCGCAGCTGCATCAATCTCTCCGGCGACGTGCTGCAGCAGCTCGCGCACGCGGCGATGATAGTCAGCGGACCACGCATAGTTGGAGACCCGTCCGCGCAGGCGCGCTCCCGCGGGGGTTGGCGGCGATGCGTACGGCACGGCAATGCAGATCACGCTGCGCGCCTTGGGGAGCAGCGTTTGCGGATCGGTTGCGCGCCACGCATACGTCGCGTCGTAACCCCACGTCGTGAAATCGCCCCGTTCAAAAGCCGCCGCCATGCGCTTACGCGAGACGGCGTCGCTGCGCGCCGCCGTAACGCGTACCGCGCCCGCGCCATGCGAAAAGGCCGCGCGCACCGCGAGTGCTTTGATTTCTTGAGGAACTAACGAAGTTTGATTCATAGTGTGGCCAGTGGCCCGGGCCGTCCTCGAGGAACGACGGCGTCGATTGCCGCGAGATCGCCGGCATCGAGCTCGAGCGAACCGGCAGCAGCGTTCTCTTCGACGTGTTCCAGGTGCGCGGCCTTGGGAATAGCAAAGAGCTCGGGCTCGGCGGTGAGAAACGCCAGGACGACTTGCCTTGGCGTGGCGCCATGTTTTGCCGCCACCGCTTCGAGCGTTTCACGGCGTCGCGCGCCGCCGCGCAGGAAACTTCCCCGGCCGAACGGCGTGTAGGCGACGACGGCGATGCCGGCGCGGCGCGCCTCAGGGACGACGTCGTGTTCGATGCCGCGCTCGTCAAGGTGGTAGAGCACCTGATTGCACGCCAGCGGCACATCGCCCAGATGCGCGGCCGCCTCGAGCATCTCTGCGGCTTCGAAGTTGCTCACGCCCACGAATCTCGTCTTTCCTTGCTCGACCAAAGCCCTCAGCGCGCGCATTGTCTCATCGAGGGGATGCGAGCCCGGCCAGTGCAGCAAGTAGAGATCGAGATAGTCGCAGCGCAAGCGTTGCAGGCTGCGCTCGGCGGCCCGCAGCGTTCCGGCGTACGTTGCGTTGCTGGGCAGAACCTTGGTCGTAATAAAGAGCCGCTCGCGCTCGATGCCGGCGATCGCGTCGCCGGTCAGCTCCTCGACGCGTCCGGTACCGTACATTTCGGCCGTATCGATATGCGTCATCCCCAGCTCGATTCCGCGGCGCAGCGCGCGCTGCGCATCGCGCAAGCCGGCGCCGCTCTCGGGCATGTTCCACGTTCCCTGTCCGATGACGCACAGTTCCACGCCCGTCTTTCCAAATGGCTTGACGCGCATTGCCGTTAGAAGAACTCGAACTCGGCGTGCCGCGCGGCGTAGGCCAGTAAACCGCCATGCAGGTGAACCAGCCGCGTAAAGCCGGCGTCGCGCAAGCGCTGCGCCGCCCAGAGCGACTTCGCGCCGACGCGGCACGCAACGACATACTTCTTTGCGCTATCGAGCTCGTGAAGGCGCGACTCCAGCTGCGAAGCCGGCATCGAGATGGCGCCTTCGATCGAGCCGAGCACCGCTTCGTGCGGCTCGCGCACGTCCAACAGGAATGCCCCGCGCAACTCGTCCTCGAGCGCGTCGGCTTCGACTTCCACCAGATCGCGCGGTGCCGCGGCGACGACGCCGTCATATGCTCCAAGATCCAACGCCTCGATTTCCCCTGCGGCACCGCAAAGACGGCACGCCGGATCCCGATCGAAACGTACTTCGCGTACGCGCGCCGCCAACGTGTCGATCAGCATCAGACGGCCGGCGAGCACTTCGCCGATCCCTAAGATTACTTTGAGCGCTTCGCAGGCTTGCCAGGAGCCGACGATGCCCGCCAGCACGCCCAGCACGCCGCCCTCGGCGCAGGTCGGCGCGGCTTCCGGCGGCGGCGCTTCGGGGTAGAGACAGCGGTAACACGGGCCCAGCGCGCGCGCGAATACGCTGACCTGCCCGTCGAAGCGAAAGATCGATCCGTAGATGTCGGGCCGGTTTTCGAGAAAGCACGCGTCGTTGATCAGATACCGCGTCGGAAAGCGATCGGTGCAGTCCAGGACCGCATCGTAAATGCGCACCAGGTCGCGCGCGTTGGCGGCATCGAAGCGCACCGGCAACGCATCCACGGCAACCAGCGGATTGAGCGCGCGCAGCCGCTCTGCCGCGACCAGCGCTTTATTCCGCCCCACGTCCGCCGTCGCAAAGATGGTCTGACGCTGCAGGTTCGTCTCGTCCACAACGTCGTCGTCCAGCACGCCGATGCGCCCGACGCCCG
>CAZMPP010000252.1:0-4218 GCA_964568035.1 uncultured bacterium | reverse complement strand
TGCATTGGGGGGTGCGCTCGGCTTCTGTGCGGCGCCCTGCGGACTGGGCGCAGTTGCGGTAGCGGCGGCGCTGCGCGCTCGCGCACCGCTGGCAGCGGCGGCATTTCTCTGCGTCGCAGGAGTAGTCGATCTTCGCGCGCTTCACCGCATTGCTCACCGTCGCGAAGAGCACGACGCGCTGGCGTACGCGCTGCTCGCCATTGCGCTGGCCTTGGTCGCCTGGCGTCACGGCGATTCGTTGATCAGGCCATCGATCGCGCTAGCGGCAGGCGCGTGCGCGGTCGCCGCATTCGTCTATTCCGCGATATACCGGCGGCATCAATCGTGGCGCTCGCGCATCGCCCCGGCGCTAATGGTGGCCGGGGTGCTGATCGGCGCGCCCGCGCCCTCGTATCGCGCGACGGAAACGACCCTCGCCGATCTCTTTCCCGGCGAGCAGCTTTCGTTTACCGGAAGGCTGACGCGACAGGGCGCACGGGCAGCGCTGGTACGTTACGCCATCACCTGTTGCCGCGCCGATGCTGCACCGATTGCCGTTCGCGTCGATCCGCCGCCTCGCGATTCCGACGGCGCTTGGTTACGCGTTGTAGGTAACGTCGAAAGCGTCGGCGGCAAGTTGCGCCTGGTTCCGCGCAGCGTCGCGCATATCGCGCCGCCGACCGATCCCTTTATCTACCGGTAGAGTCGTACACGAGACCGGGAGTGACGGAGTCGCGCTTACCCCTTGCGCGGCTCGAGCAACTCGACCGGAATGCCGTTGGGATCTTCCACGAACGCGATGGCGCGGGTGCCGCTCGGAGAGCGATAAACATCTTTGAGTATTTTAACGCCTTTGGTTTTGAGCGAGGCAACGTACTCTTCGAGGTCGCCGTCGGCTTCGACGGCGAGGTGCTCGTAACGATTCCCGAGTTCGTACGGCGGGTGCTCCTCGAGATCGAAGACCAGCTCGATGTACGCGCCCCAATCGCGTCCGACGAAGGCCATGTCGGCGTTGCCCGGATAGTGGTGCGGGCCACCCAGCAGCTCGAGCCCGAGTTTGTCGCGATAAAACTCGATCGACTCGTTCATGTCGTTGACGAAGATCGAGGTGTGCAAGAAGCGCGGCATAATCGTTCCTTTACGTCAGTGTGCGAAGTAGCGGTAGGTGGAGAACACGAGGGCCGTTCCGTGCCGGTCGGCAGCGGCAATGACTTCGTCGTCGCGGATGGAACCGCCCGGCGCGATGATCGCCGTGCAGCCGCCTTCGACGGCGGCCTCCAAGCCGTCGGCAAATGGGAAAAACCCGTCGCTTGCGCAGGCCGCTCCGCGCGCCGCGTCACCGGCGCGCAGCGCGGCGATTTGCACCGCACTGACGCGATTGGTCTGTCCCGCGCAGATGCCGCGCGTCGTGCCGCCCTTGACGATGACGATGCCGTTGCTCTTGACGTGGCGCACGACGTCCCACGCGAAAGCGAGATCGTGCCACTCTTGCGCGCTGGGCTCACGCCGGCTGACTACCCGCCAGGTTTCCGCCGGCGCATCCGGGTCGTCGTCTTCGGCCAGAACGCCACCAAGCGCGCTGCGCAGACGCAGCTCGCGCGCGAGCGCGTCGGGAAGGCCGGCCTCAAACTGCATAACGCGCAGATTCTTACGCTGGCGTAAAATCTCGAGCGCGTCCGCTTCAAAGGCGGGCGCGGCGACGATCTCGAGGAAGAACTCGTTGAGCGTCCGCGCCGCATCGCCATCGAGCGGCGCGTCGGTGGCGACGATGCCGCCGAACGCCGAAACCGGATCGGCGCGCAGCGCTTCGCGAATGGCCAGCCCGACGTTCGAACGCTGCGCCACGCCGCACGGAACGACGTGCTTCACGACGGCGGCCCGGACAAAGCGGCCCGCATCGCTGCCGAACTCCGCGCCGAGCGGGGCGCGCGAGAGCAGGCGCAGCGTCGCATCCAAGTCGAGCAGATTATTATAGGAGAGTGCCTTGCCGTGAAGCTGCTGCGGCAAATGATCGGCCCGATCCAAGTAGAATGCGGCGCGCTCCTGCGGGTTGGTCCCGTAACGCAGGCGTTTAGCCAGCGGCAGCGTCAGCGCCAGCGCTCCCGGAAGATCGGTCGGCAAAACCTCGCCCGCCGTCGCCAGATAGTGCGAGATTGCGGCATCGTACTCGGCGGTGCGTTCGAAGGCCGCAATTGCGAGCTTTCGCCGCAGCGAGGCCGCTACGCCCTCACCGCTAAGCGCCGCAAGATACTCCTTGTACTGCGATGGATGCGTCAACACGTCGACGTGTTCGAAATTCTTTGCCGCCGCGCGCAACAGTGCGACACCGCCGATATCGATTTGTTCGATGGCCTCCTCCAGCGTTACGCCATCGCGCGCCACCGTCGCTTCGAAGGGGTAGAGATTGACGGCCACGGTTACGATCTCCGGAACGGCGTGCGCCCGCGCCGTCGAGCGATGCTCGCTATCGCTTCGGTCGTAAAGTATTCCGCCGAAAACCTTGGGGTGGAGCGTTTTGACGCGGCCGCCGAAGAGCGCGGGAAAGCCGGTCAGGTCCTCGACGTCGCGCGCCGGGATGCCGCCTTCCTCCAAGAACGCCCGCGTTCCACCGGTCGCATAGATCTCGGCGCCGCCTTCGTGCAGCGTCGCGGCGAGTTCGCGCGCACCGGTCTTATCCGAAAGCGAAAAGAGGGCCGCCCGCCGGCGCTCCGGGGGATCCTCAGGCAAGAAGCATCTCCGCTTCGCGTGCCAGCTCGACCGAGACGATCGAACTGACGCCCGCGTCGCGCGCCGTCACGCCATAGATGCGGTCGGCCATCTCCATCGTCTTTTTATTGTGCGTCACGACCAGCACTTGCGAGTCTTTGGCAAAAGACTTGACCGTTTCGCAGAACTTGTCGATGTTGGCGTCGTCGAGCGCGGCGTCGACTTCGTCGAGGAAATAGAACGGTGCCGGCCGCGTCGCAATCAAAGCAAAGATGAGGGCGGCAGCGGTCATCGCGCGCTCGCCGCCGGAGAGCGCCGTTAGGGCCATCTGCTTCTTACCCGGGGGCTGCACCGCGATCTCGATGCCGGTTTCGGAGAGATTATCCGGTTGCGTCTGCCACATCTTGGCTTCGCCGCCGGTAAAGAGCCGGCGGTACATCTCGGTGAAAGCTTCGGCAACGCGCTCGAACGTCTCGTTGAACTGCACCTGCGTTTCGCGTTCGATTTCGCGAATCGACTCGAGCAACGTCTCGCGCGCTTTGGTGAGATCTTCCATCTGGGCGCGCAAGAACGCGTCGCGCTCGGCGAGCTCGGTGCGCTCGGCCTCGGCGTTGAGGTTGACGTTTGCCTGCAAGCGGGCCAGCTCGTCACGGAGACGCGGCAGCTCGTCGACGACCGAATCGAGTTCCTTTACGTAGCGCTGCTCCACGTCGGCGCATTCTTCGGCCGTCGCGGGGTTCTGTGCGAACTGCGAAACGAGCATCCCGAGCTCGGCTTCGACTTGCGTCAAGCGCGTACGGCGATTCTCACCCGCGGCCAAGGTCTCGCGCTCATCCTGTTCGGCACCGCGAAAATCGGCTTCGGTCTGGGCCTGCTGCTGCATCAGACCCTCGCGCTCGCGGCGCGCCGCGTCGACCTTTGCGTCCAGCTCGTGGACGCCGCGCTGCAAGCCCTCTACGCGCGCATGTTTTGTGCGCGTCTCTTCCATCAGTGACGCGACCTCCGCGAGCATCGCTTCGCGCGCCGATCCCGCCCGCTGCGTATCTTGATCCAACATTCCAAGCCGTGCCTTGGCGGCGTCGCGTTCTGCCGAGAGTCCTGCGGCTCGTTCGCGCAGGTCGGCAACGAGTGCGCTGGCGGCAAGCGCCGCGGCTTCGGCGCCCGCGATCTCTTCGCGCGTTGCCTCAAGCTCGCGCTCGAGCGCCGCTCGGTCTTCTTCGCTCGCGGTAGACTCCGGCTCGGTGCGGCTGCACTCGCTCTGCAGCGCGCGTGCCCGCTCGGCGCCGACGCGCAGCTCGGAGGCTGCGGCGCGTGCGGCTTCGAGTTCGCCTGCCGTACGCGCGACCTCAGCTTCCAGCGCGGTGGCTTCGGCACGCAATCCGACGAGCTGCGATTCGGTTCGCGATCGCGATTCGCGCGCAGCATCGCGCCGAGCGATCGCACCTTCGGCTCGACCGTGCGCATCGCGCAACGCGTGCTCGGCCCCTTCCAGTTTGGCGCGCAGCTCGACTAAGGCTTCACGCAGGATCTGTG
>CAZMPP010000251.1:0-4235 GCA_964568035.1 uncultured bacterium | reverse complement strand
GCAACGCGGATGCCGCATGCGTGGCAGGCCGGTGCGCAGACGACCTTGCTCGCGGCGCGCTCGTCGCGCGATGCCGAACTGGGCCAAGTCTCGCTCTTCGGGGAGAGCGACGCGCACTCGCCGGCACTGGCCCCGCGGCTGCCGCCTTTAGCCGCACCGACGACGCGCGACATGCTCGCGTGGGAGCGCGAAACGTTAGGCATCTTCGTCTCGGGGCATCCGCTGGCGGAGATCGCGCCGCTGCTGGCGCGGGCCGGTGCGACGCCGGTTAAGGATTTGCGAAACCTGCCCGAAGAAGCCGCGGTGACCATCGCCGGCACGGTGACGGGCGCGCGGCGCACGCTGACCAAGACGAACCAGCAAATCCTCATCGCCCAGATCGAAGATACGACCGGCGTCTGCGACGTGGTCGTCTTCTCGAAGATCTATCCGCAGTCGCAACATCTCTTCGCGAACGACGCGGTCTTGATCGTCAAGGGGCGCCTGCGCGTGCGCGAACGTCCGGGCGCTACGCCGGGGGACGAGCCCAACGTGGAGCTATCGATTGCCGCGAACGAGGTGTCGGCTTTCGTTGCTCCTCCGGTGCGCGTGCCGGTCGTCGGCGCGAACGGCTGGCACGTCGACGTGACGTCGCGCGAGCAGATCGATCGTCTGGCTCGTCTCATCGACGAGTGGCCGGGAGAAGTGCCGGTCGTGATGCACGTGCAGGGACGGGCGCAGCGCGTTTCGCGCAACATCGCCGCCGATGGCCGCGTCCGCAACGAGCTCGAGCGAATCTTCGCGCCGCAAGGTGTGCGGCAAGGCTCGCTGGACGCGTTGTAGGCGGCTCGTACGTGAACGTCGTTTCCGCTTCCGATCCAACCGCACTCTCCGGCTTCCTGGATGGCGTGTGGAACACTCCGGCAGAGGTCGTCGCCGAAGTCGCGCAGATTCTCGCCGACGTTCGAGCGCGCGGTGATGCCGCCGTCATTGATTATGCCCGGCGCTACGACGATCCGACCTTCGCCGGATCGAAGCTGCGCGTCGCCGTTCCGATGCTCTCGCCCGCGCGAGCTTCAATTTCCGGCGAAATCGTTGCCGCCCTCGAACTCGCCAAAGAACGCATCGCGCGCTTTCATCAGCGCCAGCGGCGACCGGAAATTGCCTACGCCGACGAGGATGGATCGCGCTACGCGATTCAGTGGCGCCCGCTATCTTCGGTTGCCGTTTATGCGCCGCGACACGCACCCTCGTCAATTCTTATGGGAGCCGTACCGGCGAAAATTGCCGGCGTCGCTCGCGTTATCGTGCTTACCCCGGCCGGACCCGACGGCATTGCTCCGGCCGCTCTGTTTGCCTGCGCGCTTTGCGGCGTGGACGAACTCTACGCGGCCGGCGGCCCGCACGCGATTGCTGCGGCGGCCTTTGGAACCGGTTCGATTGCGCGGGTCGATAAGATTGTCGGCCATGCCGGCATGCGAACGACCGAGGCCAAACGGCAAGTCTTCGGCGCGTGCGGAATCGATGCGCTCTCCGGCGGCGCCGAGGTGTTGATCGTCGCCGACGACGGCGCGAACAGCGAGTACGTGGTGGGCGAGCTGCTCGCCCAGGCCGAGCGCGCCGAGGGGCGCCGGCTGGCAGTGCTATCGGAGTCGCGACCGCTGCTCGATGCCGTAGCGCAGCTGCTCGATACGCTCGACCTGCCGACCCTCGAGCGCGGCGAGCTGGTGAGCGCTGCAATATCGGAGCGGTGCCGCCTAATTGAGGCCCGCGACCGCGACGAACTGCTCTCCGTCGCAAACCGTTTCGCGCCGGCGGTTCTCTGCTTGCACGTGCGCGACGCGGCGCCGTATCTCGAACGCATCGATGCGGCCGGCGTGGTCTTCGTCGGCGATTTGACGCCGCTGGTGAGCGGCGAATATCTCGCCGGAACCAATCACGTCGTTCCAACGTCGGGAACCGCGCGGTTTTCGTCGGCCCTCTCATTGGCGGACTTCACGCGCAGCTTTGCAGTCGTTGAAAATAGTGAGGAACGGGCCGCGGCCGATACGGCGGCCCTCGCCGGGCTCGCCGAACTCGAAGGCTTTCCACACCACGCGGCGAGCGCGCGCATGAGATTCGGCAGTTGAGGGCCGCGCCCGCTCAGCCGATCCAGTTGGTCGCCTTCGACGTCGACGGAACGCTGGCCGGCCGCGATCTGGCGATCTCCGATCGGGTAAAGGACGCGGTCGCCAAGATGCGTGACTCGGGCGTGGCAGGGTGTTTGGTCACCGGCCGCATGTATCGCGCGACCCTTCCGTTCGCGCGCACGCTGCACTTGGATTCTCCGATTATTTGCTATCAAGGTGCGGCGATTCTCGATCCGGCGACCGACGACGTGCTCGCGCATTCCGCACTGGCCAACGAGGTGGTACGCGAGCTGATCGGCCTTACCGAGCGCGATGGAATGCATCTGCAGCTCTATCGCAACGATGAGTACTACTGCGAAGCACGCAACCGGTTTTCCGAGCTTTACGCGTCGCTATCGCTGACCGAGCCCGTCATCGTGCCGTCGCTGCGCGAAGCCTTCGCCTATAGTCCGGCAACCAAAGCCGTGATCATCGCCGACGTCGCGGCGGCGTGCGAGTACGGACGCCGGCTGCAAGAGCATTTTGCAAACCGGGCGTACGTTACGCGCAGCCTGCCGGAGTTCGTGGAAGTGCTCGATTCAAACGCCGATAAAGGCAATGCGCTGCGCTTTGTCGCGGGGCGCCTGGGCATTCCGGTCGAAGCGACGCTGGCGATCGGCGATTCGTGGAACGATGCGCCGCTGCTGCGGGCGGCCGGATTTGCCGTTGCAATGGGTTCAGCCCCCCCGGAACTGTGCGAGATTGCCGATGCGGTAGTTGGAGATCTGGCGCACGATGGAGTCGCCGAAGCACTCGAACGGTTCGTGTTGGCGTGAAAGGAACGCGGCCGAAAAGACGGCGTCGATCGGCGGCGGCGCGCATCCGTCCCTTTTGGATTCTGATAACCTTCACTATCGCGCTCGTTGCCGTCGGGACGGGCTTCGCGGTAACGTGGCCGGGATTCAATCCGAAGTCGATCCGCGTGACCGGCAACCATCGCGTGGCGTCGAGCGAAATTCTCGCCAAAGCGGCGATCGCTCCGCGAACGAGCATGTGGTTTCAAAGCACCGGCGCAATGGCGAAGAGGATCGCGAGCATTCCCGACGTCGAGTCGGTAAAGGTTCACCGCATCCCGCCCGCGACCATCCGCATCGACGTCACCGAACGCGTTCCATATGCCGAACTGCGCAGCGGCGCCAACGAGGCCGTCGTAGATCGCGCAATGCGCGTCTTACCGTACGACGCGGCGCAGACGTTGCCGATTTTCGTGTTGCGGCCGGGTCTGGACCTAACGCCGGGCACGTTCGTCACTTCATCCGATGCGCTCTCGTTACGCGATGCCTACAGCGCGTTGCTGGAGCGCGGTTTCGTTCCGGTGGAGCTCGAGCTCGACCGTTACGACGGGTTGGAAGTCACGCTGCAAACGGGGCCGCGTCTGCTGCTGGGCAATCGGTCCGATCTTCCCAAAAAGCTAGCGCTGGCGAGCGCGATTTTAGCGCAAGTCGTGCATGGGGAACGGCGGGTTGCTGCAATCGACGTACGCGCACCCGCGACGCCGGTGGTGGTGTACCGTTAAGGCGCTTAGTGGGTGGTGAGGTCCATGTACACGGCGACCGCGCCGGCGATTACCGATAGCTTGAGCTGATCGTTGGGTTGCACTTTCGAGAAGTCGACGCTAGCTTTACCGGCCGGCAGCGTCGTGTCGGAACCGTTGTCCATCTTTACCTGGACGTGTTTGGCGTCGACAACTTTCTCAACCGTAACGGTGTACGTACCGTCCGGAATGCTCGACGGACTGACCGTTGCCGCGGCGGCGGCCAGCGGCACGGAACAAGCAAACACTAGGGCTACAAATAATCGGTTACGATTCACTAGGGCGAACTCCCGTTCATAACAAAGCGTCGATAAGGCATGATATCGTAAGTGGCCCGGCGCTTCTAGAGCCCGGCGCACCATTTTCCGTTCGCCTATTTGGCATGCACAGGCTCTCCACACCTTTGCCGACTTGTCCTCAGACTCTCCGCAAGGAGAAGCGCGAGTGCTCGCTAAGGCCTGCAGCATCTTGCCGTTTCCGTCTACACATAGTAGGATTCGGCCGGACAAACCACAATATATCGTGGTAGGAGCCTGTGAGGCTCTTAGACCGGG
>CAZMPP010000250.1:0-4257 GCA_964568035.1 uncultured bacterium | reverse complement strand
GCGCCGCCGAGCATTCCGGTCCAGCCGAACGGGAAGTAACCGCCGAGACCGGCCGCACCGCCCGCCGGAAGGCTGTAGTTCGCTCCGTTGATATGGCCCACGCCAATTGCGATAAAGAAAAGGACGATCAAGAGCTTGATCGCGACAATGACGGCGTTTACCGAACCCGACTCGCGCGTGCCGCGTGCGAGCAGCGCCGTGATCACCAAGATGATGCCCGCCGCCGGAAGGTTCGCATAACCCGAGACTCCGGCTTGACCGGCCAGACCCCAGTGCGGACCGTTCGCCCACTCGGGCGGGATGTTAAGCCAGCTGATTCCCGTCTGGTGCAGGATGTTATTGAAGTAGCCGGACCAACCGATGCTGACCGTCGCCGCGCCGAGCGCGTATTCGAGAACTAAGTCCCACCCGATGATCCAAGCCAAGAACTCACCGAGCGTCGCATAGGTATAGGTGTAGGCGCTTCCCGAGATCGGGATCTTACTTGAAACTTCCGCGTAACAGAGTGCTGCGAGCGCGCTGACGAAGCCGGCGACGACGAACGAGAACGTCAAGGCCGGTCCTGCACGAGTCGCCGATGCGACGCCCGTGAGAACGAAGATGCCCGTACCGATGATGGCGCCGATGCCCATGGCGGTGAGCGCCCATGGCCCAAGCGAACGCCTGAGCCCGTGTTCTTCGTTGCTCCCTTCGGCGAGAATCCGTGCGAGCGGCTTGACTCGTTGAAGCAGCATTAAACCTCCCTGGCTTCTGCTAACGCAAGAAGCGAATGGCGAACGGGTAGGTGTACGGACGTCCTTCGGACGCGGCGATCGTCCCCATAATAATGAAGATCAGCGTCGCGAGCACGACGCCTAAGCAGCCGGCTGCGAAGGCGATCCAGAGCGTGGCAATGCTGAATCCGATGGTCGAATCGGATTCCCAGTGCATCGGAATGATAAAACCAAACGTCGCCGCGACGCCGGCGATGGCGGCGACGATGAAGATGATCGTCAGCGTCAACTGATAGTTGAGCGACGCACGGGCGTGGCTCGCCACGAACTCCGATTCGTGTCCCTGCGCGAGGTAGACGATCAGCGGCCCCACGACGTGCCCGAACGGAATGCCCACCAGTCCCACCAGCGCGCTCAGGTGTGCGGCCATCGCCCAATTGCGTTGGACGGCCGGAGTCTGTACCTGCATGATCCGATATTAAGGAAGCTGCGGAAATGGCCTCCCGCGCGAGGTGACGAATCGCGGCGCATGCATGACGTGCTCGTCGTCGGCGGCGGCAACGCAGGATGCGCGGCGGCAATAGCTGCGGCGCGACACGGCGCCGCTACGCTGCTAGTCGAACGTTATGGCTTCCTGGGCGGCACGGCGACCGCCTCGATGGTCGGCCCCTGGATGACCTTCCACTCCGGAAAGGATCGGATCGTCGGAGGCATCGCACAAGAGATCGTCGAGCGGCTGATGCACCGCGGTGCGTCACCGGGGCACCTTCATGATTCGTCCGACTACGTTCCGACCATTACGCCGTTCGATCCCGAAGTTCATAAGGCGCTTCTCTTTGAGATGATGCGCGAGGCCGGCGTTAAGCTGTTGCTGCACGCCTATTTTCTCTCTACCAAAATGAACGGCGAACGGGTCGACGGCGTGACCTTCGCGACCATCGGAGGTCAGCGTTCGTATCGCGGCCGGATCGTCATCGACGCAACGGCCGACGCGTTGGTCGCCGCTTCGGCCGGCGTTCCGACGCAGCAGGGCGACGAACGCGGACGGGTGCAGCCGGCCACGCTGATCTTCCGGCTAAGCCACGTCGATCTCGACAAACTCGCCGACTACGTGCGCGCCCATCCCGACGAGATTCGCAGCTCGTTGCCGGTCGAGGGCCGCAACGCCAGAGCGCTGACCGCCGTCGCCGGGCTTCACGCGCTGTGGAGCCAAGCGCGCGCCGACGGCATCGTCGACATTCCACGCGAGGTCGTCTCGTTTTTTATTTCGCCCTATCCCGACGAAGTGACGGTCAACATGACACGCGTCGTCGACGTCGACCCGCTCGATCCCGACGATCTCACCCGGGCCGAAGTCGAGGCGCGGCTGCAAGTGATGCAGCTGTTCGAGTTTTTCCGCGATCGCGTGCCCGGATTCAACAACGCGCGTTTGGCAGCGACCGGAACGCAGATCGGTATCCGCGAATCGCGTCGCATCGTGGGACGCTATACGCTGACTCGCGACGACGTTTTGCAGGGAAGGCAATTCGGCGACGCGGTCGCGCGCAGCGCCTATCCGATCGACATGCACAATCCTAGCGGCAGCGGGACGACGACGATGCGGCTTCCGCCTGGTGCCGCTTACGAAATCCCCTACCGTTGTCTCGTGCCGGTTAACGTGGAGCAGCTGCTGGTCGCGGGGCGCTGCATTTCGACGACGCACGAAGCGCTGGCGTCGACGCGCTTGACGCCGACCGTGATGACGCTCGGTCAAGCTGCTGGGACGGCGGCGGCTTTGGCCTGCGCGCAGAACGTGGCGGTTGGTGAAGTTGATACAGGCGACTTGCGCGAGCAGCTGATCGCCGACGGCGTTGACCTACGGCGCCAACCGGCATGACGGCGCTCGAGCTCGCGCGGTCGTATGGAGTCGGCGTCCGCTTTGCGGATTTGGGCGATTGGGGCGACGCCGAGCTGCGCTCGGAGTACGATCCGACGATTCCCGAGATCCGGCTGAACGTACGCTATGCCGCCGCGCTTTCAGCGGCCCAGTTGGGCGAGTTCGTTGCCTTGGCCGTTGGCCACGAGCTTTATCACCATCGCGAGGCCATCGCGGAGATGCCGGTGCTGGACGACCGCCGCGCACGCGAGGACGCCGCCGCCGATTTCGCCGCCGCGCTAGTGCGAGGCTCGTCGTGAGCCTGTTGGTCGCGGGAATCGACGGAGGTCAGAGCTCAACCGTGGCCCTCATCGCCGACGAAAGCGGTCGCATCGTCGCGCGCGGCGCCGCCGGGCCATCGGACGAGATCGGTGCCGGCCCGGAATCGTCCCGCCTGCGCGACGCGCTGCACGGCGCCCTGGACGACGCGATCGTCCGCGGCGGCTTCGAGTCGGATACGAGCTTTGCGGCGATCGTTGCCGGAATTAGCGGCTATAACGGGACGCAGCGCGGCCTTCCCCCGCAGCTCCCCTCAGAGCGCGTGAAACTGATGCACGACGCGCCGATCGCCCACGCCGGGGCCCTGGCCGGCCGGCCCGGCGTCGTGATTATTGCCGGAACGGGCTCGGTGATCTACGCGCGCGACACGTCGGGGCGTGAGTGTACGCTCGGCGGTTGGGGATTTCTCTTCGGCGACGAGGGAAGCGCGTTTCGCATTGCCGCCGACGCGCTCGCGGCGTTGATGAGTGCCCAAGACGAAGGCGATGAATCGCTAGCCGAGGAGACGGCGGCGGCGCTGGCATTCTTCGACAAAGAATCGCTGCGCGCAATCGGCCGCGGCTTTTACGCCGGCGAACCTTCGCGCGACCGCGTCGCGGCGTACGCTCCCATGGCGATGCGCTCCTCGCTGCTGCGCGACCGAGCCTACGCCGGCGCGGACCGGCTTGCGGTGCTGGCCTGCGCCGCGGTGAAGCGCGGATTCGCGCCGGAGATCGCACTGGCCGGCGGTGTCTTCGACGATAGCGGCTTTCGCGAACGCGTGCGCGATGCGGTTCTCGCGTGGATCCCGAGCGCGCGGGTCGCCGCGGCGCAGTACTCGCCGGCTGCCGGCGCGCTGCTGCTTGCCTATCGCGAGCTTGACCTCGACATTGGAGAGTTGCGGGAATGAGTACGCTCGACGCGCTGCGCGGGGGCTTGATCGTCTCGGTTCAGGCTTGGCGCGGTTCGGCGATCGACGATCCCGCCTTCATCGCGGCGATGGCACAATCCGCGCAAGAGGGCGGCGCCGTTGGCGTCCGCGTCGAGGGCGCCGGCGACCTGCGCGCCGTGCGGGCACGCGTGCGCCTTCCCATCGTTGGCCTCATCAAGCGCGAGTACGCCGGCTTCGAGCCGTACATCACGCCGGGGCTGGCCGAGATTCGCCAGGTTATCGAGACTGGTGCCGAGATTGTGGCGTTCGATGCGACCGGGCGGCCGCGCCCCGACGGCAGCACCGTTGCCGCGGCGATTGAGGTGATTCACGACGCAGGCCGCCTCGCGCTCGCCGATCGCGCGACGGTCGCGGACGCTATGTCGGCCGCCGCCGCGGGTGCGGAAGCGGTGGCGACGACACTCAGCGGCTACACGCCC
>CAZMPP010000249.1:0-4265 GCA_964568035.1 uncultured bacterium | reverse complement strand
TCGGCGACATCCCAAACGCGTCCACTTCGCGCGTACGGCGCCGCTGCATTTCTTGGAACGCCTGGAAGCCAAGATGCTGTGGGGCGTTTCTTTCAAAGATCCCCGCCGCTAAGGAACCGATCGTGCTGCGCCGGCTCGAGATCGAAGATTACGGTCTGATCGCCCGCGCCGACGTGGAGTTCGCCGAGGGCGCGACGATTTTCACCGGCGAGACCGGTTCCGGTAAGACGATGCTGCTCGGAGCACTCGAGTTTGCGCTGGGGGCGCGTGGGGGAAGCGACGTCGTGCGGCGCGGTGCGCGCAAGGCGAGCGTGACCGTAACGTTCGAACCGGACGAGACGCTGCGCGCGCGTTTGGCGGAGGCCGGCTTCGAGCTCGATGAGGGTGAAGCGGGCAGCATCGTGCGCGAAGTGAACGAATCGGGGCGTTCGACGCTGCGCATCAACGGGCGCGCATCGGCCGCGGCATACGTACGCGAGATCGGCGACGCCGTCGCCGAGATCGTCGGACAGCACGAAGCCCAACGATTGTTATCGCCCGGCTACCATCTCGAACTGCTCGACCGCTTTGCCGGTGAGAAAGCATTGCGGCTCGGCAACGAGGTTTTTGCGGCGCACGCGCAGCTCGAACGAGCGCGCGAAGCATTGGAGCAGCTCGCCACCGAGGAAGATGCCGCGCGGCAACGCTACGACGACGCTGCATTTGCGGTGCGCGAAATCGACGAAGCCAAGCTCGAGCCGGGCGAGATCGAGCGGCTGAACGAACGCCGCGGCTACCTCGACAACGTCGAGCGAATCGCCACCGCGCTCAACGGCGCGCGCGAAGCGCTCGCCGGTGACGAAGGCGGGGCCACCGCCTCGCTCGGCGCGGCGAGCGCCGCGTTATCGGCGGTAGCGAAGTTCGCCGGCGATTTGCGCGAAATGGCCGAGCGCACCGCGACGCTTCAGGGCGAGGCCGGCGACCTTTCCGCCGACGTGGCGCGGGCGCTGGAATCGGCCGAGTACGAGCCGGCGGAACTCGAAGCGGTCAACGCGCGGCTCGAGCGGTTGGAACGACTGCAGCGAAAGTACGGCGACTCGCTCGAAGGGGTGCTCGCCCATGCCGCCCGGGCGCGGCGCATCGTCGACGAGTACGAGAATCGAGATCGCTTTCTCGCGCAGCATCGCGCAGAGCTGGAGGCGGCAAGGCGCGAGTTGGAGCGCGCCGCAGGGGCGTTGAGCGCCTTGCGGCGCAAAGCCGCGCGAGCCCTGAGCGAGCGCGTGCGCGCCGAGTTCGGTGAGATCGCGCTAGGTTCGGGAGTTTTCGAAATCAAGTTCGAGGCGCTGGCCCAGATCGGTGCACGTGGCGCGGAACGTGTCGATTTTCTCTTTGCGGCTAACGCGGGCGAGACGGCACGCGCGCTCGCCCGCGTGGCGTCGGGCGGCGAGCTATCGCGCGTGCTGCTGGCGCTCGTCGTGGCGTTAGCGCAAGTGCGCGATGCGGGCGGGGCGCTGGTTTTCGACGAGATCGACGCCGGCATCGGGGGCGCGACCGCGACTGCGGTCGGCGCGCGCGTCGGCGAGCTGGCGGAACGCGAACAAGTCGTCTGCGTCACGCATTTGGCGCAGTTGGCGACGTGGGCCGACCGGCACTACGTTCTCGACAAGATCGAGCGCAAGAACGAAACGACGATTGCGGTCCGTGAGCTGCGCGGCGCCAAAGAACGCGAGGCCGAAATCGCGCGCATGCTCTCGGGCGAGCCGCACGAGATCGCGGTTCGCCACGCGCGCGCTCTGCTGCGGGCGGCGCAGAAGGCATAAGCGCCCTCCGATCCTATGGGATCTGATGTATCTTGAGCACGTTGGTGCCGCCCGAGCCGACCGGCATTCCGGTAGTGAAGGCGATGAGATCGCCCGAGTGTACTAATCCGGCGCGCACCATGTGTCGCTCGGTCATGTAAAGCAGAACGTCGAACGAAGCGTAGTGATCGATCAACAGCGATTCGGTCCCCCAGAGCAGCGCTAAACGGCGCGCGACGCGCTCGTCGGGCGTTAACGCGACGATGCGGGCCTGCGGGCGAAAAGCTGCGATGTGATGAGCGGTGTTGCCGGTCGTCGTCCCCGTGACGATAAATGGTGTGTGCAGTTCGGCGCTGGCGCGCGTCGCGGCTTCGGCAATTGAGGACGCGATCGTCGGCTCAATGTTCTCCAAGCGGCGGTCGCGCAGCGCCGCGTGCGGGTAGTGGTGCTCTACTTCTCGTGCAATGTTGGACATGGTGCGTACCGCTTCGGTCGGATAGGCGCCGATTGCGGTCTCGGCCGATAACATCACGGCGTCGGTCCCGTCGAGGATCGCGTTGGCCACGCCGGCCGCCTCGGCGCGCGTCGGGCGGGGCGAAGAGATCATCGACTCGAGCATCTGCGTGGCGGTGACGACCGGCTTGCTGGCGCGATTGCACTTTGCAATGATCTGTTTCTGCGCGATCGGTACCGTTTCGATCGGAATCTCGACGCCGAGGTCGCCGCGAGCTACCATGATGCCGTCGGCGGCTGCGATGATCGCGTCCAGCTCCATCAACGCCTCGTGCTTTTCGATCTTGGCGATGACCGGCACCCGCTTGTTGCGCCCGGACATGAACGCTTTGACGCGCTCGATGTCGGCGGCTGACCGCACGAACGAAACGGCGACATAGTCGACGTCCTGCTCCAACCCGAACGCCAGGTACTCAAGATCGCGCGGCGTCACCGAAGTGATGTTCAGCGGCCCGTCCGGATAGCTGATGCCTTGCGCCGGCCGCAGGTTACCGCCAAACTCCACCGTCGTTTCGATCTCGCTTGCGCTTTTGCCGACGATCTGCAAGACGATCTGGCCGTCTTGAAGGTAGAGACGCTTTCCGACCTCGACGTCGGCCGGAAGATTGGCGTAGTTGGTGCCGACACGCTCGACCGTTCCCTCGATCGGATCCGCAGTAATGATGAAACGCGCGCCGCGGTCCAGACGAATCGAGGTCGCTCCATCGGCCAGCGGGCCGGTGCGAACTTTGGGGCCGGGGAGATCCTGGAGAATCGCCGCGTGAATGCCGAGGTCGGCCGCGATCTGGCGCGCGCTGGCGATCACCGCGCCGTGCTCCTCGGGCGTGCCGTGCGAGAAGTTCACGCGCAGTACGTTGGCACCGCTGACGAAGAGCGAGCGGAGTACTGCGGGATCTCGCGAGGCGGGACCGACCGTTGCGACGATCTTCGTGCGTTTCTGAAGTATGGGTTCCATTGCGAGCGTTGGCTTTGTGCGTGAGCGGCGGCAGGCTCCTGCGCGCTTGCATCGCACTTAAGGCCTCACCGTGAAGTTCGAGCGCGATCCGAAGGACCGCCGCTACCCCGAGCGACTGGCGGGGAGCTTCCTCGCATCGCTGATTTTTCACGCCCTGCTCGCGCTGCTGCTCTTCTCGGTGCTCGTCAGCTCGTCCGAGCAAGGAGCGACCGAGAGCGTCCAAGGCGGCGAGGTAATAACGGTCGAGCGGACGTCGCCACTGGCCGTGACCAATCAGCCGGCGACGACGCACGCGGCGCCCCCCGCGCCGCACGTCCGGGTGATTGCACCGCTGCATCACGCACCGCTGGCGCAGCCGGAAGCCCAACGCCAGCCCGTAAATCGCCACGAGCTGGCCGTGGTCGCGCCGACCGCCCCGCCTAATCCGCGCCCGGTACCGCAGCAGACCCCGCAGCCCAATCCCCAGCCGACCGAGAACATCTTCGAAACGCAGCCTAGTAACGAGATTCCGGCCGCGCCGCTAAGCATTCCGACGGTGGGACCTGTCTCCGTTGCGGTTAAGCCGCCGCCGACGACTCAGCCATCGCCCGCACCGACCAGCGTGCCCTCGGCACGCCCGACCCAGCGTCCGCCCGAGCCGGTCGCGCGGGCCACTTCCCGCCCGACGCCGGCTCCCGTCCAGCCCAAAGCATCGCCGACCGCCGCGGCCGAAGCCCGCGCCACCGCCGCGCCAAGCGCGAGTCCCGCGCCGGCGGTGCGCGCGTCGGCGCCCCCCGCCGAACGCGCGGGCGTCCCGAACCCGAGTCCGACGAGCACCGCTGCGGTTGCCCGAACGCCGGGAAGGGCGCCGAGTCCTGGCCCCAGCGGCGGCCCCTCCCCGGGCCCGCACCCCGGAAACGCACCGAAGGGACCAGCCGCGCCGGCTCGCCCGGTCGAGATGCGCCCAACGCCGCCGGCGCCGCGCGTTACGCCGGCACCCAAATCGCAACAATCGTCGAACATCAACGCGAAGCTCCGCG
>CAZMPP010000248.1:0-4286 GCA_964568035.1 uncultured bacterium | reverse complement strand
CGTCGCACCGTTGTAAAACATCACCGCTCGGTCGCCGATCGTAACGACCGGCCCGGTGCTAAGGTGCCACGAATCCCAAGACGTTTCGCGCCGTTCGAACGGAGGATTGCCAACCTGCCAGGGACCTTCGATGTGCTCCGAACGTGCGCGCCCCATGCGAGACTGATCTTCGGCCGCATACTCGAAGAAGAGATGCCACCTCTTGTCGTGAGCTAGCGCAATCTCGGCCTCTTTGGGGTTGAGGCAACCGGGTTGCGATGCAAGTGCGACGCCGCGTTTTTGTAAGTGCCGTACGTCGGAGCCGCCGGCCAGCATGAGCGCGCCGCGAAGACGCGCTTGGTTCCATCCGGTGTAATACACGTACGTGTTGCCCCCAAAGACGGCGACGGTCGGATCCTCGCAGACGTCGCGGTCATCCTCGCCGGGGCCGGGGGCGATTGCGGGTTGCGCGTCCATCTCAAAAACCAGCCCGTCTCGAGAAACACCGTAATAAATGCGCGCGATTTTCTTTGCCGGATTCTCGTCGCGCGGAACCGCGCGAATCATGGCATGTAACGCACCATCTTGGCGCCAGACAAAGGGGCTTAACTGGTAGAACGACGCCAGCGGCTCGCCGGAACGAGTCTCGATCGCTTCGTCGTCGAACAGTTCAAAGTTCACAGAGGTCCTCGATTTCGGCGTTCGGAAGCCAGCTTCTGCTTATGCAGCCAGATGCGCTCAATCCCGACGAGAAACACCTGCGGCGCGCGCTCGAGCTCGCTGCCGAAGCCGCGCGAGCCGGCGACGTTCCGATCGGGGCCGTTCTCGTCAGCGGCGACTTAGTCTTAGAGGCGAAGAACGAGAAAGAGCTCCGGCACGATGCGACCGCGCACGCCGAGATGCTCCTTTTGCGCGAGGCGGCAAGGCGACTCGGCGTGTGGCGCCTCTCGGACGCGACCCTCTACATCACCAAAGAGCCCTGCGTCATGTGCGCCGGCGCGATCGTCGCGGCGCGAATCAAGCGGCTGGTCTACGGTGCGCGCGACCCCAAAGGTGGCGCCGACGGAGGGGCGTTCGACGTGCTGCGGTCACCCAAGACGAACCATCGCCTCGACGTCACCGCGGGCATGTTAGAGGAAGAAGCGTCGGCGCAGCTGCAGCGCTTCTTTCGCGAGAAGCGCGGTGCGGCGGAAGAAGGTAAATCGACCCCCTCGTCCCAATCCGAAGCCGCGGAGAGGTGGTCGAGTGGTTGAAGGCACCCGCCTCGAAAGCGGGCGAACGTGAGAGCGTTCCGTGAGTTCGAATCTCACCCTCTCCGAAGGTCTTTCACTTAAGAGAGAGTTCGCTTTAAGCGCGCGGTAAGTGCACGATGAAGCGCGAGCCATTGGGACTGGTGTCGATGGAGATCGTGCCGTGCGCGCGTTCGACGGCGCGCTTGACGATCGCGAGCCCAAGACCGGAGCCCGATACGTCGCGCTGTGCGCCCCGATAGAAGCGGTCGAAGACGCGCGTCACGTCGGTTGAGGGTATTCCCGGACCGCGATCGGCGACTTCGATAACGGCCGTGGAGTTTTCTGCGCGCACGCTGATGCCGATCTCCCCGACTCCGTACTTCATTGCATTGTCGGCGAGGTTGGTAACGACGTAGCCGAGTTCCGTGGGATCGATTTCGGCGAGGATGCCGGGCTGCGTTTTAACGGCGAAGCTGCGATCGGGATGGGCGTCGACGATCGGCGCGACTAAGTCGCCGACCAGCGTCCCGACGTCGATCGGGGCGGGCTTTTCCGTGGATTCGGGGCTCTCCCAGCGTTCCAGCAAGATGAGCTTGTCGATGAGCGAGCCCATGATGCGGCTCTGGTCGTTCATCGTGTCGAGGATGCGATCGCGGTCGGGCGGACTGTCGAAGCCGCCGCGGCGTAAAATCGCGATGAACCCTTGCACGACGGTTAGCGGCGTGCGCAGCTGGTGGCCGGCGTCGGCAATGAACTGGCGCATCGACGTGTTGGCGCGATCGCGCGCGTCGAAGGCCCGTTCCATCTGTTCGACGGCGCCGTTATATGCCGTCGCGAGGGGAGCGAGCTCGTTGGCAGATTCGGTCGTCACCCACTGCGGCGTCAGATCACCGGAAGCAAATCGCTGCAGTGCTCCGGTTACGTCTTCGAGCGGGCGCAGTGCCTGGCGCGTCAGCGCGCGCGCGACCAACACGGCGCAGACCATGGCCAGCACCAGCGCCAACACGAGCGGGACGACGAAGGATTGCACCGTCGAGACGAGGGTCGCGTCGTTGGCACGCACGATGACGAAAAGATTGCCGACGTGTGAGCGGAGCGAGGCAAGCCCGAAGGCCGTCGCCATGCCGAGAATAACTTGGCTCAGCGCGCCCGACGGGACGGGATCGCCCGACAGATCGCCGCGCGACCGCACCTTGACTGCCGGGCGCGGATCCGAACGGTGTGTACGGTAGACGGTGACGCGCGTGTTGCTGTCGAGAAAGACTATTTCGCTCCCCGCGCCGAGTAACAACGAGCCGGCAAACGCACCGCCCGCTCGCGCGTTGGGAAGCGCATTGCGCGCGACGGCTCCTTGCAGCTGCGCCATCGTGCCGGTGATCTCGTTGGAGAGCGTGCGAATGTAGGCACCAAAACCAAGCAACGCGCCGCCGATAATGACTGCCGCCAGCACCAACGCGATTTCGACGGTGGCGAGCGTTTCGATGCGGCGCGAAAGCTTCGAGGTCACGCCGGATTCGACCGTAGCGTATAGCCGAGACCGCGCAGCGTCTGAATGAGCTTGACCGGTTCGCCGCTATCGACTTTGGCGCGCAGAAATGACACGTAGGTTTCGACCGTGTTGGGAATTACGTCGCGGTCGATACCCCATACCATATCGAGCAGTTGGGAGCGCGTCAGCACCTCTTCGGCATGTTCGGCGAAAACGCGCAGCAGGTCGAACTCGCGGGTGGAGAGTTCGATCCGCCGGTTACCGCGGAAAACGGTGCGGCTTGGCGCGTCGATGCTAAGGTCGGCATAGGTAAAGGTCTCGCGACGCTCGATTGCCGGACGGCGCAGCAGCGTGCGCAGGCGCGCGACCAGCTCTTCCAGGTCGAACGGCTTGCCCACGTAGTCGTCGGCACCGGCGGTCAGACCGGCGACTTTTTCAGCAATCTCGGTGCGGGCCGTCAGCATCACTACCGGCGCGGTGGTCAGGCTGCGAATCTCCGGAAGAAGCGCGAAACCGTCGTCACCGGGCAGCATGACGTCCAGAACGATGAGGTCGGGGGGCCAGCTCTCCAATAGCGGCAGGGCAGCCGAGCCGTCGACGGCGCTGCAAACCTCGAACCCTGCCTGCTCGAGTCCATACTCGAGCAGCTCTCGTAGGCCGCGCTCGTCATCTATGACCAGCACCCGCGGCCGATCGCTTGCCGTACCCATTCTCAGACTCACTCCAGGATTAGAATCCGGCCCTTTCGGTACAATCGGGCCAACCCATGAAACCAAGGGACGCCTTTTCCGGAATCTTCTTCGGTGCCACGCTCGTCATTCTAGCCGTAACGGGATGCGCCCGCCGCCCGGCCGCGGAGCCGTCGGCCGCTCCTTACGTGCAAGTCGCCGTCGCAAGCTTTGGGGCCATCGAGCCCGCGCGTAATCTAGCGGGCGTCGTCGCCCCGTATCAAAACGTGGCGATCCAAAGCTCTCTCTCCGAGCCCGCCAATGCCGTCTACGTTCGCGAAGGCGACACCGTTCGTGCCGGACAGCTGCTGGCACAGCTCGACACCTCAGATCTACAGGCGCAGCTCGACGCCTACAATGCAACGGCGAGCAGCAATCATGCCAACACCGTCCACACCAGCTATCAAGGCTCGCTCAACATCTCTCAGGGCGTCGATACGCTGCATTCCGACGAGGCCGCAGTCCGCCAAGCCCAGCAGACGCTGCAGAACGATACGCACAATCTCGCACGAGATCAGAGTCTGCTAACGCAGGGCTATATCTCGCAACAAGCGGTGGACGCGCAAGCGACGCTGGTGCGCAACGACCAACAAGCGCTCAATACCGCCAACTCCAACGTTTCGTCAGCCCGTGCGGCCGTCCAAGCCAACGGCAGCATCTCGGGGTCCGGGTTGCAAGCGTCGGCGGTAGAGCAATCGGCGGCGCAGGAGAAGGTCGCGCTGGCGCAGGCGGAACAGGTTCGCGTTCAGATTTCGAAGGCCGCAATCGTTTCACCGATCGACGGCGTCGTCGTCAACCGCAACCTCAACCCCGGCGAATATCCCGGCTCGCGTCAGATCTTCACCCTGCAGCAGGTCA
>CAZMPP010000247.1:0-4290 GCA_964568035.1 uncultured bacterium | reverse complement strand
CACGTGCCGCTGGTCGACAATCGGGAGGCGCTCGGCAAGCTCGTCGCCGATTTTGCGCAAAGCATCCGCAATGGCAGCGCGACGCGCTCCGACGGCCGCTTCGGCGCGGGCGTCGTTCGCGTCATCGAGGCGGCGCTGCGTTCCGCTGCGCGGGACGGCACGAAGGTAAAGGTCGCGGAGTGAAGGTCTCGTTCATCATAGCGACGCTCAACGAGATTCGCCGGCTCCCGCCGGTCATCGAGAGCATCCGCGCTCAGAACTATCCTCCCGATTCGGTCGAGATCGTGGTCGTCGATGGCCTTTCCGACGATGGAACGCAAGAGTATGCGCGCTCTGCGGGATGCGTCGTGATTGACAATCCGCGCCGGCTCGCCGAGCCGGGACACCTGCTCGGCTATGCCGCAGCGACGGGCGACCTCTTTTGCATCATCGCAGCCGACAATATCTTGCACACGCCCGACTTTATCACGCGTATCGTCGAGCCATTCGCCGATCCAACGATCTACGCGGCGGTTCCGCGGGTGGTCTGGACCGCCGGCGACAACCTCAGCACGCGTTACATCAACGACTTCACCGATCCGTTCAACCATTTCTTGTATGGCGACGCCGCCAACGCGACGACTTTTTCGCACGCGTACCGCGTCAAGCGCAAGACCGGCTCCTATATCGTCTATGATTTTCCGCCGGATAAGCCGCCGTTGGTCGCGATCGCGCAAGGAACGACCGTGCGCGCCGGCATGCCCGATCGCGAAGGGTGGGAAGAAGACGACATAATGCCGGTCGTCGACGCGCTGCACGAGGGACGCGACATCGCGTACGTGCCGGGTGCGCTGATCGAGCATCACACCGTCGAGGGACTCTTCAACTTCATCCACAAGTTCGGTCCGCGCATCGCAAAGCGGCTAGAAGATCGCAATCAGGCGGTTTGGCATCGCGCCGCCGGATGGAGCGCCGAGCGTAAGCTGCGCGCCTACCTCTGGCCGTTCTACTCGGTCTCGATCGTCGCGCCGGGGATCGTCGCCGCCGCCGGTCTGGTTCGCGACCGCCGCGCGACGTGGCTCTACCATCCGGTTATTAACTTTGCGTTGGGCATTGAGTTTTGGAGACGCGCGCTGCCTTACGCATGGTCGGTCGCGCGCGCACGCTTAAGAGGTCAACGCGCTTAGTGGCTACTTCAGTTCTCGTTACCGGCGGGGCCGGATTCATCGGTTCGCACGTGGTCGACGATCTCGTCCGCGCCGGATATCGCGTTACGGTCTTCGACAACTTTTCCAGCGGTCTACGCGAAAATCTCGCGGCGCTCGATGGGGACGTCGAGATCGTCGAGGGCAACGTGCTCGACGCTCGAGCGCTCCAGGCGGCGGCGCGGGGAAAAGAGATAGTTTCGCATCAAGCCGCGCAACTCGAGATTACCAAGTGCCTCGAAGATCCGCTCGACGATATGCGCACCAATTTGGTCGGAACCATTAACGTGCTGGAGGCGGCGCGAGCGGCCGGAGCTTCGCGAGTGGTCAACGCATCGTCGGCCTGCATCTACGGCCAGGCCGTTAATCCGCCCAGCGACGAAGACGCCGGTCCGCATAATCCGAACTGGTCGTACGGCGCCAGCAAGCTGGCCGCCGAAAAGTACGCGCAGATTTTCGCCCACGATTACGGCTTCGCCGTGTCGTCGCTGCGCTACGGCATCACCTACGGCCCGCGTGAATGGTATGGACGCGTACTGACGATCTTTCTCAAGCGGCTCTCCGAGGGTAAGCCTCCGGTCGTCTTCGGCGCAGGCGAACAGCTTCGCGATTTCGTTTACGTGGAGGACGTGGTGCGCATCCACCGCGCCTGCATCGAGAGCGGCATGGAGGGCGCACAGTCTTTCAACGGCGGCACCGGCGTCGCAACCTCAATCGCCGAACTCGCGCACCTCGTCTGCGAAGTTACGGGGACCGAACTCGAGCCGCTGACCGAAAACGTCGCGCCGGGCGAGCGTTCGGAGCTCGTCGACGGCCGCATGCGGCTGCCGTCCGAACTCGACGTCATGCAGCTGTCGCCTAAGAAAGTAGAGCGCACGTTCGGCATCACCCCACAAGTCACGCTTCGCGAAGGCTTGCGGCGCGAGTGGGAGTGGCTCCTAGAGAATAGCCATCGCTGGAAGACGATGAGCTACTAAGTACTTTTTTATGACAGCGGGGTTTTTGATGCCAGCGGAGTTCCGAGCCTGAAGTTGCCGCCGGCGTCTTCGTAGACCTCACTCCAGTAGCGCATCATTACCAGGCCGTCTTCGTGCTTGCCGATGAGATTGGGAATCGGCTTGCCTTCGAGCGTGTCGAGTAAGAGCGTGGCGAAGTTGATGCCGGCCGCCGTCGTCAGGGCGAGCGTGCCGGAGAAGCGTGGATTCATCTCGATGATTGAGAAGCCGCCGTCGGCGCGGAGCATGCCCTGCACGTTGGCCGGTCCTTGCAGGCCGCTACGCTCGACGACGTCGCGAACGATGCCTTCGATCAGCGGATGATGGTAGGTGCGGCCCTTGACGGAGACGCCGGCCTTGATGGCGATGCGCTCGCGCGGAACGGCGGCGACGACGCGCCCGGGTTCGGCCGCGAAACAGTCGACGGTAAACTCTGCGCCCTCGACCGCTTCTTGGACGATAAGGTCGCTGCGGTCGCGCGCCGTCTCGTGCAGCGAGTAAAGGCTGTCGATGCGCGTCGTTCCGACCGAACCCGATCCGCGGCGCGGCTTCAGATACACCGGAAAGCGTTCGACCTGCATTCCCGGCTCGTACGCGACCGTCGTCGGGCCGGGTACGCCGATCTCCGATAAAAACTCGGCGAAGTCGAGCTTATCACCGGTTCGCAGAAAGATTTCTTTGGGCGGCACCGAGAGACGGCAGCCAATGGATGCGAAGCGCTCTCGCGCTTCGTCGAGCGGAAGAAACTCACTCTCGACGATCAACGGCACGAGAAGGTCTATCTCCATCCGGCGCGCCGCTTCCAAGCAGCGCACCGCGAAGTCGGGGCTCGCGGCCGGAGGAATGGTCACGAACTCGTCTACGAACGGCCGCGTCGCATTGACGGGATTCATGTCGGCGCCGGCGATAAAATCAGTGCGTCCGTCCTCGCGGAGCGCCTTGATCAGAGATTGCGCCGTAACCGTTCCCGCAGCGGTGATCATCACGCGGACGCCGCGCGAGGCGCGGCGGTCAGGGGGCATCGTGCGGATTCCAGTGCGAGTTCAAATCGCGCCTTGCGATCGGACCGGGATGGCGGAAGATGAAGAACTTATCGTCGGGACCGACGTACACGACGTCGCCGGTGATTGGATCGCGGCCGTAATAAACGATCGCGTTAGTCGCTCCATCGTAGACGGCTCGCCAGTGATAACCCTTGGGCAAGTGGTGATAGTCAAAGCGATCGCTCTGCGCGCAATCGGGTAGCGTCAGCAACAAACCGATGAGAAGTAAGCTTTTCGTTGCGAGTCGCTGCGGGCGTTAATAAGCCCGAACGTTGCGCAGACCGGCCGCCCTGAAGGCTGCCGCGATTTTATCCGCATCGGGGCCGGCCTGGGGATAGAGCACGACCGCGCGACCGTCTGCCACGGCGTCGCCGAAGTTGTCGACCTCGTCGCTGGGAATCGAAAAACCGGAGAAGTAGGCGCGCGTGTCGTCGGACGGCGAGGAAAAAGAACCGAGCGTGGCTTGCCGCCCGCCCAGCCCGGGAACCGAGGTTCCGCCGGCGTCGCCCATGATGCCGGTTCCGCGCGTCATGTCGTCGGAGAGCGAGTTTGAGTCCATGTCGTTGATGACGTCGACAAACTCCAGCTTCGACTCGTCGGGATCGTCAACACGACCTCCGACGACTTTGATCTTGGTCAAGTCGAGTTGCTGCGCCTCGAGCGCGTTCTCCAACGCTTTGGGATCCGTATCGGGATAAATGCCGACGACCAAACGGTCTGCCACGGTCTAGGACTCCTCTAAGATTCGTATGCCCTGATGGCGTGGCCGAGTCGTTCGACGCCCACTTCGATATTCTTCTCCGAGGCATTCGAAAAGTTCAGCCTCATCCCGTCGTGCACGTTGCGTCCGGGATAGAAGTTGACGCCCGGCACGAAGACGACTTTCGACCGGGCCGAGATTTGCAGCAGCTCGGTGGTGTCGACTCCCGGCACCGTCACCCAGAGAAACATGCCGCCGGCCGGTCGCGTGAAGCGCACCCCGTCGGGCATGAATCGCGAGAGCGCCTCGGCCATCACGCCGCGGCGGTTCGAGTACGTGCGGGCGATCCGTTTGACGTGGGCGTCGAA
>CAZMPP010000246.1:0-4295 GCA_964568035.1 uncultured bacterium | reverse complement strand
TGACGTCAACTTTAACCCGTCTTGCGCCGACCCAAGTGGCCCTCGAGTTTTCGATCACCGATCGGGAGCTGGCCGAGGCCGAAGAGCGTGCCTTTCGCCGCCTTTCGAAGGACGTGCGCCTCCCCGGCTTTCGCAAGGGGAAAGTGCCACGCAAAATCTTCGAGCAGACGTACGGCAGCGAGACCCTCACCACTCAAGCCGTCGACGAAGTCGTTCCGGAAGTCTATGCAAAAGCCGTCCGGGAGCACGACCTCGAGCCCGTGGAACGCCCCAAAATCGAGATTCTCGAGGAGAATGGCGGCCGGCCCACGCGCCTCAAAGCTACGGTGGAAGTGCGCCCGGAGATCGTGCTCGGCCAATATAAAGGGTTAAAGGCGAGCCGCCCGCCCAGCGCCGTCTCGGACGAAGACGTTGAGGGCAGCCTCAAGACGCTGGCCAAGGAGCGGGCAACCCTCGTTCCGGTAGAGCGCGCGGCGCAACTAAGCGATCTCGCCACCCTCGACTACGAAGGAAAGATCGGCGACACGCCCTTTGAGGGGGGCACCGCCACCGGCCAGACGACTGAGCTCGATGAGGGCCGTTTTGTGCCGGGTTTCGTTGCCGGCATCGTTGGGATGCAGCCGGGCGAGACCAAGAACGTGCCCGTGCGTTTCCCCGACGAGTATCCCGCCCAAGAGCTTGCGGGGAAAGATGCCGTCTTCACGATCACGCTGCACGAACTCAAAGAGATCGAGCTGCCCGCCCTCGACGACGATTTCGCCAAAGCGGTCTCAAGCAACGCGACCCTGGACGAGCTGCGCGCCGACCTGCGCCGCCGGCTGGAAGTGGTCAGCGAGGCTCGGTCCCGCCGCGTCCTCGGCAACGCGCTGATGACCCAGCTGCTCGCGGCACATGAGTTCGCGCTTCCCGCGACGATGGTCGAGGGTGAGGTCGACCGGATACTGGAAGACGCCGGGCCGCCGGCCGCGCAAGACGAGCGAACCGCCGAAGAACGCCGCTCCGCCTTGCGGCCCGAAGCCGAGTCGCGCATCAAAGCGGGGCTCCTGATTGAAGCAATTGCCAAGGCGGAGAAGATCGCAGCGACTCCCGCCGACGTGGCGTCCGAGCTCGAAGTGCTCGCACGCCGTTACGGTCAACCCGTCGCTCGTATCCGTCAGGCACTGGGGAATAATCTGCTTTCGCTCATGGACGGCATCGTCCGCAACAAGACGCTCGAGTTCCTCATCGACAACGCCGAGGTCGTTGGCGACGAAGAAACCCCGCGCTCCGCGTCGTAGTTACGGGAGAGCATGGGACATTTAGTACCGATGGTCGTGGAGCAGACCGCGCGCGGAGAACGCGCGTACGACATTTATTCGCGCCTGCTCAAAGACCGCATCGTTTTTGTCGGCGGCGCGATCGACGACCACCTAGCGAATCTGGTCATCGCGCAGCTCCTCTTTCTCGAAAGGGAAGATGCCGAGAAGGACATCGACATGTATATCAACAGCCCGGGTGGCAGCGTCACCGCGGGGTTGGCCATGTACGACGCGATGCGTTTCATCCGCCCCGACGTGGCGACGATCTGCATGGGTTTCGCCGCCTCGATGGGCTCGATTCTCTTGACGGGAGGCGCCCCCGGCAAGCGCTACGCTCTGCCGAACTCCAAGGTCGTCATCCATCAGCCGTGGGTCTCGCAGATCGGCGGCCAAGCCACCGACGTCGAAATTGCCGCCCGCGACCTGATCGCTACCCGCCATACGGTCGCACGGATCTATCACGAGACCACCAAAAAACCGCTCGATGAGGTTCTCAGAGACATCGAACGGGATTATTATATGACGGCGCAAGAGGCTAAGGATTACGGGATAATCGACCAGATTATCGAAAACCACCAAAGCCTGCCTACGCCGGCGTAACGACTGGAGGACCACCCGGAACCGGATGTTCCGCTTTGGAGACGACAAGGGCCAGCTAAAATGTAGTTTCTGCGGAAAATCGCAGGAGCAAGTTCGTAAATTGATCGCCGGACCCGGCGTTTATATTTGCGACGAATGTATCGAGCTCTGCAACGAGATCATCGAAGAAGAGCTCTACAAGAACGTCGACGAGAACCTGCGGCTTCGCAACATTCCCAAGCCGAAAGAGATAAATCACATCCTCAACCAGTATGTGATTGGCCAGGAGCGCGCTAAGAAGTCGCTGGCGGTCGCGGTCTACAACCATTACAAGCGCATCAACGTCGGCGGCACCGCCGACGACGTCGAGCTGCAGAAATCGAACATTTTGCTGGTTGGGCCGACCGGCTCGGGCAAGACCTATCTCGCGCAAACCCTGGCCAAAATCCTCGACGTCCCGCTGGCCATGGCCGACGCAACCTCGCTGACCGAGGCCGGCTACGTCGGCGAAGACGTCGAGAACATTTTGCTCAAGCTGATCCAGGCCGCCGACTACGACGTCAAGCGCGCCGAGAAGGGCATCGTCTACATCGACGAGATCGATAAGATCGCGCGCAAGAGCGAGAACCCGTCGATCACCCGCGACGTTTCCGGCGAAGGCGTGCAGCAAGCGCTGCTCAAGATTTTGGAAGGCACGACCGCCAACGTACCGCCCCAAGGCGGCCGCAAGCACCCGCACCAAGAGTTCATTCAGATCGACACCACCAACGTGCTCTTCATTTGCGGGGGCGCCTTTGACGGTCTAGAACGGATCATCGAGTCGCGCGTCGCGGCCAATAACATGGGCTTCCGCGCCACGCCCGAAGGCAAGCGCGATCTGCGCGTCGCCAAACTGCTCCAACAGTTGATGCCTGAAGATCTGCTGCGTTTCGGCCTGATCCCCGAGTTTATCGGCCGCCTCCCGATCGTCGTTACGCTCGACGCGCTCGACGAGCTGGCGCTGCGCCGCATTCTCACCGAACCGCGCAACGCGCTGGTGCGGCAGTTCCAGAAGATTCTCAACATGGACGGCGTCGATCTGCAGTTCACCAAAGAAGCGCTGGTTGCCATCGCGCATAAAGCGCAAAGCCGAAAGACCGGCGCGCGCGGCCTCCGCTCGATTCTCGAAGAGACGATGCTGGAGGTCATGTACGACCTGCCGTCGCTGCAAGGCGTCAAGAAATGCGTCGTCAACAAAGACGTCATCGAGAAGAAAGAAGCGCCGACGCTCGTATATCACGAACAGAAAAAGGACATGCCGGCCTAAGGGCCCATATTGCCCCAACTTGTTCTCGCCGGTCTCTAAGAGGCGGCGCCCGCAAATTTGCTGAACGCTGGCGAAGCGATGCAGCTCCCCAAGCAATACGACCCGCAGGCAGTAGAGCCGCGCACTTATGCGCGTTGGGAAAATAGCGGCTACTTTCATGAGGAGCCCGATCCGGCGCGTCCGCCGTTTATCATCTGCATGCCGCCGCCCAACGTTACGGCGCGCGCGCATCTCGGCCACGGTTCGACGTACCTGCCGATGGACGTGCTCGTACGCTATCACCGCATGCTCGGACAGAATGCCGATTGGCTTCCCGGGGTCGACCACGCTGCGATCGCCACCGAGGCCGTTCTGGTCCGCGAGCTCGCCAAGGAAGGACTGCGCCGCGAAGATTTAGGGCGCGAGAAGTTCGTCGCGCACGCGTGGGAGTGGTCGCGCAAGTACGGCGGTCTCATCGACGAACAGTTTCGCCGCCTCGGTTTCGGCGCCGATTGGGCACGTTCGCGCTTCACCATGGACGAAGGCTTATCGGCGGCGGTCTCCCGGGTCTTCGTTCAACTCTACCGCGAGGGGCTCGTCTATCGCGGCCGGCGTTTGATCAACTGGGATCCGACGGCACAGACGACCGTTTCCGATGCCGAGCTCGAATACGTCGAACGCGACGGATCGCTTTGGCGGATACGCTACCCGTTCTCGCGTAACGACCTGCGCGAAGGCATCGAAGTTGCCACCACGCGTCCGGAGACGATGCTCGGCGACGTCGCCGTTGCCGTGCACCCCGACGATCCGCGCTACGCCCACCTCATCGGGCGCACCGTGCTGCTCCCGCCGCTGCTCGAACGCTCCATTACGATCGTCGCCGACGAAGCGGTGGATACCGACTTTGGCAGCGGTGCCGTCAAGGTGACGCCGGCGCACGATCCGGTCGATTACGAGATCGGCGTGCGTCACGAGCTCGAAATGCCGACCGTCATCGGACTCGACGCGCGCATCACGGGGGCCGAAATCGCCGTTGGGCCGTATGCCGGGCTCGACCGCTATGAGGCGCGTGAGCGCGTGGTGGCCGACTTGCGCTCGCAAGGGCTGCTGGTGGAAGCCGCACCCCTTCGTCA